>CAMLOC010000150.1 GCA_946481465.1 uncultured Shinella sp.
GCAGGAGGCGGCGAGCTTCCAGATGCTCGGCCGCTATCTCACCTATCCGGACATGCATCTGCGCGCCGATACCGGCACGATCCAGACCGGCCTTACCGCCCAGTCGGCGCTTTGGCCGCTGGCGATCTCGGGCGACTTCCCGATCGTCGTCCTGCGCATCAACGACGAGATCGACCTCGACGTCGCCCGCGAGGCGCTGCGCGCTCAGGAATATCTGCGCCATCGCGGCGTGACGGCCGACCTCGTGATCCTCAACGAGCGCGCCGCCTCCTATGCGCAGGACATGCAGCACACGCTCGACCATATGTGCGAGAACCTGCGCATCCGCAGCCAGTCCGACGGCGCGCGCCAGCATGTCTTCACCGTGCGCCGCGACCTGATGGACGTCACCACCTGGCAGGCGCTGCTGGCGACGGCCCGCGCCGTCTTCCATGCCCGCAACGGCACGCTATCCGACCAGATCGCCCGCACGGTCTCGCTCTTCGCGACGCCCCGCGGCGAGGAGGAGACGAAGGCGGAAACGGCACCGGCGCTACCCGCACCAAAGCCGCAGGCTCCGGCCGGCGAGCCGGTGGAGATCGACGGCAAGGGCCTTACCTTCTGGAACGGTTTTGGCGGCTTCAACGAGGAACGCCGGGAATATGCCGTGCGCCTTCGCGGCGGCGAGGCGACGCCCCAGCCGTGGATCAACGTCATCGCCAACCCGCATTTCGGCTTCCACGTCTCGGCGGAGGGCGCGAGCTACACCTGGAGCCGCAATTCACGCGACTTCCAGCTGACGCACTGGACCAACGATCCGGTTATCAACCGCCCCGGCGAAGCCTTCTATGTCAGGGACAACGAGCGCGGCACGGTCATCGCACCCTTCGCGGCCCTGTCGCGCAGGAACACGGTGAAGTTCGAGACCTGGCACGGCCTCGGCTACACCGCCTTCCGCAGCTGGGAGGACGGCATCGAGCTCGATCTCGTGCAGACGGTCGATCCCGAGGACCCGGTCAAGTATTCCCGCCTCGTCGTCAAGAACACCGGCGAGACGGAACGCAGCCTGACGGTCTACGGCTATGTCGAATGGGTGCTGGGCAACAACCCGGCGAAAACCGCGCCCTTCGTCCTGACCAGCCATGACGAGGAGAGCGGCGCGCTCTTGGCCACCAATCCCTACAGTTTCGATTTCGCCGGAAGGGCGAGCTTCTTCGCCGTCGATGCGCCGGTCGCAGGCTTCACCGCCCGGCGCCGCGACTTCATCGGCCGCGGCGGCGATATCGTGCTGCCGGGTGCCGTCGCGGCCGGGCAACCCCTTTCGGGATCGGCCGAAGGCATCGGCGATCCCTGCGCGGCGCTCGCCGTCGATATCACCCTGAAACCGGGCGAGAAGCGCGAACTCGTCTTCGTGCTCGGCGACACCGACGATGCGGAAGGCGCCCGGGCGCTTGCCGAGAAAAGCCGCAAGGCCGATTTCGACGCCGTCATGGCCGCCGTGCGCGCCTACTGGAGCGATTTCACCGGCACATTGCAGGTCAAGACGCCGGATGCTGCGCTCGACCGGATGGTCAACGACTGGTTGCCCTACCAGGCGCTCGGCTGCCGCATCCAGGCCCGTTCGGCCTTCTACCAGGCAAGCGGCGCCTACGGCTTCCGCGACCAGTTGCAGGACACGCTGGCCTTCGTCCTGCACCGGCCCGAGCTTGCCCGCCGCCAGATCCTCAACGCGGCCGCGCGCCAGTTCGTCGAGGGCGACGTGCAGCACTGGTGGCTGCCCGACAGCGGTGCGGGCGTGCGCACCATGATCTCCGACGACGTGGTCTGGCTTGCCCACGCGGTGGAATATTACTGCCGCACCACCGGCGACCGGGCGATCCTCGACGAGACGCTCGCCTTCATCGAAGGCGCGCCGCTTGCCGAAGGCCAGCACGACGCCTTCTACACGCCGGAGCGCTCGGCCGAGGAAGCGCCGCTCTACGAACATTGCGCCCGGGCGCTCGACCTCGCGCTTTCCCGCACCGGGGAGAACGGCCTGCCGCTCATTCTCGGCGGCGACTGGAACGACGGCATGAACCGCGTCGGCGAGGCGGGCCGTGGCACGAGCGTCTGGCTCGGCTGGTTCCTCGCCGGCACGCTTTCCGGCTTCATCCCCGTCGCCCGCGAGCGCGGCGACCACCAGCGCGCCAACCGGTGGCAGGAGCATCTCGGCCACCTCAAGGTGGTGCTGGAAACCACGGGCTGGGACGGCGCCTACTACCGCCGCGGCTATTTCGACGACGGCACGCCGCTCGGCTCGGCCGGAAATACCGAATGCCGGATCGATTCCATCGCGCAGAGCTGGAGCGTCCTGTCCGGCGTCGGCGATACCGCACGCTCGCGGCAGGCAATGGATGCGGTGATGGAGAACCTTGTCGACCGGGAGGCCGGCATCATCCGCCTGTTCACCCCGCCCTTTGTCGAGACGCCGCAGGACCCGGGCTATATCAAGGCCTATCCGCCGGGCGTTCGGGAGAACGGCGGGCAATATACCCATGCCTCGACCTGGGTCGTGCTGGCGCTCGCCCGCCTCGGCCGGGCGGAGGATGCCTGGACCTGCTTCAACATCCTCAACCCCGTCAACCACGCGCTGACGCCGGAAGCCGCCGAGCTTTACCGCGTCGAACCCTATGTCGTCGCCGCCGATGTCTACGGCGAAGGCGAGCGCACGGGGCGCGGCGGCTGGTCGTGGTATACGGGCTCGGCCGGTTGGCTCTACCGCGCGGCCGTCGAGGGCATCCTCGGCATCCGCAAGGAAGGCGGCCGCCTCTTCGTCGATCCGGCGCTGCCGGCGGCGTGGGACGGCTACGAGGCGACGCTCGATCTTGACGGCCGCACGTTGTCGATCCGGGTGGAGCGCGCCGACGGCGGTGGATGGCGGACAAGCGTGAACGGCGCTGTCATCAAATCTTCAAGCGAGGGCTATTTGCTCTGATCCACGCCATCCGGATCAGAGCATCATGACAGACAGACATGGACCGACGGGCGTCGTGCCGCGGCAACGCGACACGCGCCTCGACGTCTTCCGGGCCCTCGCCCTCCTGACGATCTTCGTCAATCATGTTCCCGGCCAGTACCTGGAACACCTGACGCACAAGAATTTCGGCTTCTCCGATTCGGCCGAGGCCTTCGTGCTGATATCGGGCATGTCGGTGGGCCTTGCCTATGGCGCGCGCTTTGCCGTCGGCGAACGGCTGGCGGTGACGCTGCGCATCCTGCGCCGGGCGCTCACGCTCTATGTCGCCCATATCATGACGAGCGTCATCACCTTCGCCATCTTCGCCGGCGGCGCGCTATGGTTCGCCCGGCCGGACCTCCTGTCGGAAATCAACCTGCGCGCCGTCGTCGACCGCACGGAGCAGGGCGTCGTCAGCATGGTGCTGCTCGGCCACCAGTTCGGCTACAACAACATCCTGTCCATGTATGCCGTGGTATTCCTGATGCTGCCCGGCTTCCTCTGGCTCTACCAGCGTAGCGCCCTGCTGCTGCTCGCCGTCTCCGGCACGCTCTGGCTCTGCGCCGGCATCTGGCAGATCGCCCCGTCGAATTTCCTCGACGACGGCTACTGGTTCCTCAACCCGCTGTCCTGGCAGTTCCTCTTCGTCATCGGCTTCGTCGGCGTGCTGCGGGCAAGGGGCAAGGGATTTCCGCGCAACACCGTCCTCTCGGCGCTGTCGGCCGCCTATCTCGGCCTCTCCTTCGCCTGGGTCGTCTTCTCCTGGTGGAACATCGATTTTTCCTACGGCCTGCCGGCCGTGCTGACGGGCTTCGACAAGACCTTCCTCTCCACGACGCGGCTGTTGCATGTGCTGGCGGGGGCCTATCTGGTGGCGACGATCCCTGCCCTCTCCAACTGGGCCGCGCTGCCGCTCTCCCATCCGCTCGTCGCGATCGGGCGGCATTCGCTGGCGGTCTTCATCTTCGGCACGATCCTCGCCATGGCGGGCCAGGTGATGATGTTCGTGACGGGCCGGAACCCCGTCATCGGCACGCTCTATGCGCTCGTCGGCATCGCGCTGCACGTCGCCTATGCGCGCTATCTCGACTGGCAGGCCGCCGTCATCGCCGAGAACGCGAAACGGCAGGGCCTGAAGGCCCTGCCGGTCAAAAGCGATACGCCGAAGCGGTAACAGTGGTTCAGGCGGCCGTGTGGCTCCGGCGCACGTCGTCGTCGGTCAGGATGCCGCTGGCGCGCAGCAGGGCGGCGAAGCGGCCGTTGCTCTGGCTGAGATCGTCGAACGTGCCCATCTCGGCGATCCTGCCGTGGTCCATGAAGACGACGAGATCGGCCTCGCGGACCGTCGACAGGCGGTGCGCGATGATGAAGGTCGTGCGGTTGCGGCGCAGCGAATCGATGGCCGCCTTCACGCGCGCCTCCGTCTCCACGTCGAGCGCGCTCGTCGCCTCGTCGAGCACGAGGATCGGCGCGTTCTTGAGGATCGCGCGGGCGATCGCGATGCGCTGGCGCTCGCCGCCCGACAGGCGGTTGCCACGTTCGCCCACATGGGTCTCGTAGCCGCTCTGGCGTGAGGCGATGAAATCGCCCGCCGCGGCCGCTTCGGCAGCCGCCTCGATCTCCTCCTGAGTCGCGCCTTCGCGGCCGAGGCGGATATTGTCCGAGATCGAGCGGTTGAGCAGGCCCGCATCCTGGAAGACGGTGGCGATCGAGCGGCGCAGGGACCGGCGCGTCACCGTCGAGATGTCGACGCCGTCGATGAGGATCTGGCCGGATTTCGGCTCGTAGACGCGTTGCAGGAGGTTGACGAGCGTCGTCTTGCCGGCGCCGGTCGGTCCGACGATGGCGACGGTCTGGCCGGCCTCCACCGTGAAGGAGACGTCGCTGACGCCCTGGGTGGCGTTGGCGAAGTCGAAATCGACGTTGCGGTATTCGACCTTGCCCTTGACCTCGCCGAGATCGCCGGCGCCGGTCGGCTCCTCGCGCTCCTTGACGGCGTCCTCCAGCGAGAAGAAGTCCTCCAGCTTGGCACGCGCCTCGAAGATCTGCGTGGCGAAGGCCTTCATCTGGTCGAGGCGGCCGATGAGAAGGCCCGCGAAACCGATGAAGGCGATGACGTCGCCCACCTTGATCTCGCCCCGCTGCACCAGCACCGTGCCGATGACGAGGATCGTCATCATCGAGATCGTCGAGGCGATGCGGTTGAGGGCGCTGGCCAGCGCCCACCAGTCGAGCACCGGATATTGCGCGTTGATCAGCCGCTCGGCAAAGCGCTTCAGTTCCCGCGTCTCGGCCTCGATCCGGTTGTAGCTGTGCACCACCGAGACGTTGCTGATCGAATCGGACACATGGGAGAAGACGGTGTGATAGTGGTTCTCGACCGAAGCCTGGCCTTCGCGGGTGCGGTTCATCACCACCTTGCCGATGATGACGTAGAGCACGCCGAGCACGACAAGCACCAGCGAGAGGCGATAGTCCATCGCAAAGGCCGTGGGGATGAGCAGGACCAGCGCGACGGCCGTGGCAAGGTGCGTACGCATGAATTCGAGCCAGAGGCCGAACAGCGTCTCGCAGGCGCGCAGCAGCGTATGCAGCGCATTGGACGTGCCGCGCTGGCTATGCCAGGCGAGCGGCATGGAGATGATGCGGCCGAAGGCTTCCGTCAGAAGGCTCGCCCGCCGGCCATGGGCCAGCCGGTCGGCCTCGCGCGCGACGAGCACGAAGGCGATCGTGTTGAACAGGCCGAAGCCCGCCCACAGGAGCAGCATGGGCGTCACGTCGCCCTTGGTGGAGATGGCATCGATGATGCGGCCGAACAGGATCGGCTCGGCGATGGCGATCACCGCAAGCACGATATTGGCCGCGACGACCGAGCCGACGCGCAGCTTGTAGACGCTGAGATAGCTGAGGGCTCTTGCATAGACCTGAAACAAAGACACGAATGCGGGCCTTTCCGGCGATACCTGTTGTGCGGTGCAGCGTTGGCACCCTCTGTCCCTTGGCTCAGCCTATTAATCAGCGGAAGGGGCAAAAGTTCTTCACGGGCGAGCAAATTTCATGACTCACCTGAAATCTTGCGTGATTGTACGATTTCAGGTCAGCCATGCGTGCAAAACGATTGATTTTCGCACCACCTTCCTGCCATCTGTCAGGCGGGGACGATGAATGGGGCGCTTGGGTCGATTGCGGCCGGGTTCAGCTTTATCAGTTGGTTAACGAAGCTATTCAAGCGCGGGGCACATGAAGATCAACTTGCTGGTGCAGTTTCTCGCACTGATCGACGAACTGCGCGGCCGCGAGGAAACCACGGCCGAGTTCGAGCGTCTCATCAAGTTGTACGGGTTCGACTACTACGGCCTTCTCCAGGCGCCCAAGCCGGTGGAGAGCGCGCCGAGCCTGCTGCTCGCCGGCCGTTGGCCGAAGGACTGGCCCGAAACCTACCTGCGCAAGCGCTATATGCAGGTCGATCCGACGGTGCGCTATCTCGGCCATGCGCAGGCGGGTTTCCGCTGGCGCGACACGCTGGGCGCGTTTCGCCTCAGCCCCCATCGCAAGCGCATGGAGCGCATGATGGTGGATGCGCGCCAGAACGGGCTGGAGGACGGCTATGTCTTCCCCGTTCATGGCCGGCGGGGGCTTCTCGGCAGCCTCAGCCTCGGCGGCAAGCCGGTCGACCTGGAAAGTGTGGAGGTCGGGTTGTTCGACAGCATCGCGCGGCGGCTCTACTGGAAGCTCATCCAGGCCGCCGATCCTGAGGCCGCCGAGCGCCTCTCCGCCGTCGTGGACGTGGAATTGACGCGCCGCGAGATGGAGGCGTTGAGCCTGCTTTCCGAAGGCATGACCTCCCACGACATCGGCCGGGTGCTCGGCATTTCCAGCCACACGGTCGACTGGTACATGAACGGCATCCAGGAGAAGCTGGGCGCGCGCAACCGCCACCACGCCATCGCCATCGCCTTCCGGCTGGGCCTCGTCTCCTGAACATTCACAGCAACCGCGCTTTGTGAAAACGCCGTATCGCGCGCCCGCCGTGCAATACTGTTGCGCCGGCTCGGGCACGCCTTCGCGGAAATTGCGTCCGCCGCCGCAAATCTTTTGCCCGATGACGACTCCAAAATTGAACTTTGAAAATAACCCGCTAATAATTCTCTTCGCGGGTGCAGCATTTCCCGCTTCCAAGTCATTGAGGAGTCCGACTTGCCCATTTCCAAGATCCTTGTCGCCAACCGTTCAGAAATCGCCATCCGCGTGTTCCGCGCGGCCAATGAACTGGGGCTCAAAACGGTCGCGATATGGGCGGAAGAGGACAAACTGGCGCTGCACCGGTTCAAGGCGGACGAGAGCTACCAGATCGGTCGCGGCCCGCATCTTTCCCGCGATCTCGGGCCGATCGAGAGCTATCTGTCGATCGACGAGGTGATCCGCGTCGCCAAGCTTTCGGGCGCCGACGCGATCCATCCCGGCTACGGCCTTTTGTCGGAAAGCCCGGAATTCGTCGATGCCTGCGATGCGGCCGGTATCACCTTCATCGGCCCGCGGCCCGACACGATGCGCCAGCTCGGCAACAAGGTCGCCGCGCGCAACCTCGCCATTTCCGTCGGCGTGCCCGTCGTGCCGGCCACCGATCCGCTGCCGGACGACGAACAGGAAATCCACCGCCTCGCCGCCGAGATCGGCTATCCCGTCATGCTCAAGGCCTCCTGGGGCGGCGGCGG
>CAMLOC010000151.1 GCA_946481465.1 uncultured Shinella sp.
GCCCGCCAACTCGACGAAGCCCGGGGCGCGGCCCACCAGCGCCTCGTCACGCTGGTCGAGGCCGGCTGGCTGGAACAGACCCAGGACGGGCGCTACCGCCTCAGCCTGCGGGTCGTCAGCCACGCGGCGATGGCGCTCGAACAGTCCAATCTCGGCGCCCGCTTCGCCGGCGTGCTGGAGGAAATGGTCACCCAAAGCGGCGAGACGGCTTCCCTCGCCATTCTCGACGGCAAGGATGCGGTCATTGTCCGGCGCGTGGAATCGCGCGGTGTGCTGCGCGCCGATCTCAAGGTCGGTGCGCATCTGCGGCTCGACCGCACCGCCTTCGGCCGCGTGCTCGTCTCCCATGCCCGCCCTGAAGTCATCGAGCGCCTGAGGGCGCAGGGCGTGAGCCTGCCGGACGAGGCCACCATCACCCAGGTGCGCGAACAGGGCTACGCCATTTCCGAAGTCGAAGGCCCGCGTACCGTCTCGCCCGTCGCCGCGCCGCATCTGGACGCGCAGGGCGAATGCATCGGTGCGCTCGCCCTTTCCGGCCCCTTCCAAGGTTTTGACACTGTGAAATGCGCCGGGATCGTCGTCGCCGCGGCGACGGCCAGCTCCGGTCGCATGCGAGGAGACCAGTAAATGACTGCCCTGAAGAAACCCGCGCCGGAATCGGAGGCTTACCGCATCGCGCGGCTGATGCGTTCGGCCGGCGAAATGATGGCGCCCGAACGCCTCGCCGCCATCCAGCCGTCGCGCATCAGCGCTTCGCGCGCACTCGTCAACCACGCCATCCGCGGCCGCTGGCAGATCCTGTGCAAGCGCTTCGAGATCGACGAGAAGGGCAATGGCATCGCCGAATACCGCATCGAGATCGGCGGCTGGCGCTTCAGCTTTCCCGTCTATTCCTTCGAGCCCTCGCCGCATGGCCGCACCGGCCGCATCATCGGCCGCGCCTGGGACATGATGGGCGCGCTGGTCGAAGGCGATATGAGCAACGCCGATTTCGAGACCACCCGCGCCGAGCTTCCCAAGCTCTACGAGGGCCGCGCCACGCCCGGCACGCTGATCTGGTGCCGCTCCAACCGCAGCGGCCGCTTCTTTGAAAGCGCGAAACAGGCGCTGGCGGCCGGCCGGCAGCCCGACGTCGCCGAGCTCGCGCAGACCTGCTACCTCATGCGCAACACCGGCCTCGACGGCAACGGCACCTTCGGCACCAAGACCTTCCTTGCCTATGAAGGCAACCATCCGCTGCGCTGGTCACTCGCCGCGCAGATGCTGTGCGCCTACATGATGCGCGTCTTCGCGCAGGACCTGTTGCAGCATCTCGTCCGCCTCGGTTCGCCGCAGGCTCCGGCGATGGCGAAGGATCTGCGCCGCTTCCTCGGCGTCGGCAACGGCTCGGCGCTCGGCCTGATGCTCTTCGTCAACAACCATCCGCGGCTCATCGAGCGCTGGCTGTTCATCCGCGAGGAAGCCATCGCCCGCGCCAAGGCCGTGCTGCCGGACGACGAAGGCTCGGAGATTGCCAAGCTCCTCGCCCTCGTGGAGAAGGCAATCATCTTCCGCACGCAGGACCGCGCCGCCTACGAGAACTTCACCCGCTCGGACGTGCTGGCCGAGGAGCTGCAGGTCATCCGCCGCGCCATTGCCGATCTCCTGCAACGCTGGCGCGCCGGCGGCCGCTTCGAGAGCGAGCCCTTCGCGCAGCTTGCCGCCTCGCTCGAGGGCCGCGTCCATGCCGAGGCGATGGAGACGCTGCATTCGCTGCTGATCGAACTGGTGCCCGAGCAGGCCGACGCGCTGGTCGATGGCCTCGTCATCGACGAGGAACTGACGGGACGCCCGGAAATGCCCGTCGGGCGCCTGCGCGACCTGCTGCGCAACGATTATGCCTGGGCTTTCGGCCTTAACCTCGATATTCCCGCCGGCGAGCGTTACGTCTGGTACAAGTCCGTGACCGCCGAGGAGCCGCGCCGCGGCCTTGCGAGCGAAGTCGGCGAGACCGTCGTCAATCTCGGCCTCGACCTGCCGCGCCTCGTCGTGGCGCTCGACCGCGACCTTGCCGCCGCCGACCCCGATCTCGGCATCGCGCGCTTCCTGCTTGCCCATCCCCAGCACAGGGCGATCGTCACCCGCGTCCAGGCGCTGGCCGGAACCGGCCTGCATTCGCCCCATGCCGACATCATGAGCGGCGCCTTCACGCCCGCGCACATCACGCGCCTCCTCAATGTCGGCATCCACGGCATCGACAAGACGCGCGACTTCCTCGACCGCAACCTGCGCGGCGTCCTGTTCCATGGCGCGCCCCTTCCCGAGGACATCGCCTCCGGAAGCGCCGACGACCTGTGGTTTTATCCTGCGGAGCCAAACCTGTGAGCACCTGCCAGTCCAATCCTTCCGCCGTCATGACCGTGAGCCTGCGCGAGATGCGTATGGTCTTCGAGCGCCTGCTTCAGGTGACGCGCATCGAAAGCGGCCTCGTGCCCGCCCTTCGCGATTGCGCGCTCTATTCGGCGGCCCTCGGCCTCGGCGGTTTCGCCAGCCTTGCGCAAACGCTCGAGGCAATAAGCAAGGCTGATCCCCGGGCGCTATCGCTCGACGGCCTCACCATCGATTGCGGCGGCCAGCATGCCTGGCTTGCGGCCGATGCCGCCCTCGATGTCGCGACGGAGAACCTCAGGACCGGCGGAGCAGGTGTCGTCACCGTGCGCAATGCCGCCGACCTCGGCGAACTGCGGGTCGTCGAGGCGCTGGCCCAGCGCTTCGGTCTGAAGGCGATCGTCACGATCGGCGCAACGGCCGCGACCATCGCCGTGTCCCCGGCGACCGATCCGTCTGAGATCGCCACGCTCGACGCGATCCGCCGCAACGGGGTCCGCGTCGAGGCGGCGCTGTGGTGGACGCTCTACCACCGCTCGGCCGACGCGCTTGCGCCTGATTCCTACCTGTCGCGCCGCCATGCCGGCCCCATCATCGTGGAGGCCGACGGTAAGGTCATCGGCCGGCAGGACGAGGACGAGACCGATTTTTCCCTGCTGCTCGCCGACGCCCCCAGCGCCGGCTCCGCAGCCAGCAACCGTTGAGTGAACGCCATGATCATCGATGCCCTTCAATGCGGCCATTTCAACCGCCAGTCCTTCGAGGCGCTGAAGCGCGGCGGCTACAGCGCCGTCACGCCGACACTCGGCTTCTGGGAAGGAACGATGGAATCGCTCGATTCCCTCGCCCGCTGGCGCGACATGGCGCGTGAGAACGCCGACCTCATCCTGATCGCCCGCACGGCCGCCGACATCGAGCGCGCCGAACGCGAGGGCAAGCTCGCCGTCGTGCTCGGCTACCAGAACTCCAATCTCTTCGAGGACCGCATCGCCTATGTGGAATTCTTCGCCGAGCTTGGCGTGCGCGTGGTGCAGCTCACCTACAACAACCAGAACGAACTCGGCGGCTCCTGCTACGAGGAGAACGACAGCGGCCTTGCCCGCTTCGGCAAGGACGTCGTGCGCGAGATGAACCGTGCCGGCATGCTGGTGGACCTTTCCCATGTCGGCGACAGGACGACGCTCGATGCCATCGAATGGTCGGAAAAGCCCGTCGCCATCACCCATGCCAATGCCGCCTCGCTCTTTTCGCACAAGCGCAACAAGTCGGACCGGGTGATCAAGGCGCTCGCCGAACGCGGCGGCGTGATCGGCTGCGTCGCCTACCGCAACATCACGCCGGACAGCGCCTGCGCAAGCGTCGACGGCTGGTGCGAGATGGTGGCGCGGACGGTCGAGATCGCCGGCATCGACCATGTCGGCATCGGCACCGACATTTCGCACAACCACACCCAGCGCGACTACGACTGGATGCGCAAGGGGCGCTGGACGCGCTCCGTCCAGTACGGCGCGGGCTCGGCGGCAACGCCCGGCGCGGTGCCGAAGCCGGAATGGCTGCTGAAGCCCGAAAACCTTCAGGAAGTGGCTCCGGCGCTGCTGCGCGTCGGCTTCAACCAGGAAGAAGCGAACAAGATCCTCAGAGACAACTGGCTGCGCCTCTATGCACAGGTCTTCCGCGCCGACTGATCGATCCGGAAACGGAATCCAAGGAAAGAAGGGCCGCCGCCGGGACGCGAGCGGCCCCGGGAACAGCAATCAACGACCGTTCGATTAAGGAGAAGAACGAATGGAAACGTTCAAGAAAGCATCGGCAACCCCCGTATCGCGACGCGCCGTGCTGGGCGCAGGCCTCTTCGGGGCCGCAATGCTCGCATCGCCCTTCGTGCGCCGCGCCGGCGCCGAGGAGAATGTCCTCTACGTCAACACCTGGGGCGGCGACTGGGAGGCCTCGGTCAAGAAGTTCCTCTTCGACCCCTTCACCGCCGATACGGGCATCGAGATCCGCACGGTCTCGCCGATCTCCTTCGCCAAGCTCGCGGCGCAGAAGACGACCGGCGTCTATGAATTCGACGTCACCACGCTCGGCGTCGCCGACGTCGCGCGCGCCAACGCCGCTGGCCTCCTGGAAACGCTTGCCGACCATGTCGACGCCTCCAGGCTCTGGCAGGGCGCGATCTACGAAAACGGCCTTTCCACCCACGGCTTCGCCACGCAGATGGCCTATAACAAGGCGAAATATCCGGACGGCCCGAAGAACTGGGCCGACTTCTTCAATGTCGAGAAGTTCCCGGGCAACCGCAGCCTCCAGCGCCATGCCGCGCGCGTACTCGCCATCGCGCTGCTTGCCGACGGCGTTCCCCCGGCCGAGCTTTTCCCCTATGATCTCGACCGCGCCTTCGCCTCGCTGGACAAGATCAAGAACGACGTGCGCGTCTGGTGGACGGCAGGCCCGCAGGCCCGCCAGATCCTTACCGACGGCGAAGTCGACATGGCCGGCCTCTGGGACAGCGATGCCGCCGGTGCGCAGAAGGCCTCGAAGGACCCGATCGAGATCGTCTGGGACCAGGCGGTCGTCGACCAGGCCTGCTGGATCGTCGCAAAGGACAGCCCGCGGGCGGAGAACGGCTTCAAGCTGATCAGCCATATCGGCCAGAATGCCGAAGGCCTCGCACAGTTCTGCATCGCCGACCAGAACGGTCCGATGAACCCGAAGTCCTTCGATTTCATCCCGGCCGACGTTGCCAGGACCATGCCGACCTACCCCGACCACCTTGCCCGCGCCGTCATGCTCGACGGCGGCAAGCTGACGGCGCAGCTCGACGAACTGACCACCCGCTTCGAGAGCTGGGTCGGCCTTTGAGACAGTCCTCCCGGTTCCGGCCAGCCGGAACCGGGAGAGCCGGTTTTGCCCGATCACGGGACTGAGGGATGAGGAACATGAAACACAGATCGTTTTCGCCCGTTGCGGAGGGGCCGATACCGCTGATGGCCCCGGCGGCGATCTTCCTTGCGGTCTTCTTCGTGGTGCCGCTTGCCTATGTCGGCTGGATGAGTGTCTCGCAGCCTGCCATGGGCCTGCAGAACTTCGGCCGGCTGCTCCATTCGAGCCTGTTCGCCTCCGTGCTCTATCAAACGTTCAAGACCGCCTTCCTCGTCACCGCGCTCGCGCTTCTCTTCGCCTATCCCCTCGCCTACGCCGCCGCCAACGGATCGAAGCGCTTTGCGACCTTCCTCCTGACGGTCGTCGCCCTTTCCTTCTGGACGAGCTATCTCGTGCGCACCTATGCCTGGATGGTCATCCTCGGAAACCAGGGGCCGGTCACGGCGCTCCTCGGCTGGCTCGGCTTCGACCCCGCGCCGAAACTGCTCTTCACCACCTTCAGCGCCACGCTCGCCATGACCCACGCCCTCATTCCCTTCATGACCATGTCGCTGTTCGCGGTGATGAAGCGCATCGACCCGCTCTATGTCCGTGCCGCGGAAAACCTTGGCGCCAGCCCGCTGCGCGCCTTCCTCGCCGTTTACCTGCCGCTCTCGGCGCCCGGCATCGTCAACGGCTGCACGCTCGTCTTCATCTCCTGCCTCGGCTTCTACGTGATGCCCGTGCTGCTCGGCAGCCCGCGGGACCAGATGATCGCCGGCATCATCGGCGACCAGATCGAACAGACGCTCGACTTCGGCCTCGGCTCGGCGATCTCCATCGTGCTGCTCGGCCTGACGCTCGCCGTCTATGCGCTCTACAACCGCTTCTTCGGCCTCGACCGGCTGTGGGCGGGAGGTGACCGATGAACCCGTTCGTGCGCGCACTCGCGCTCCTCATCGCCGTCTTCGTCGCCGCGCCGATGTTCATCGTCATCCCGATGTCCTTCAGCTCCGCCGCCTCGCTGACCTTTCCGCCGCCGGGCTATACGCTGGCCAACTACATCACCTTTTTCTCCGACCCGAACTGGACGCAGCCGCTGGTCAACAGCATCCTGATCGGCCTCGGCACGGTCTGCGTGACGCTGTGCCTGGCCATTCCCGCCTCCTTCGCGCTGGTACGGCACACCTTCCTCGGGCGGGCGCTGTTCAACCTGTTGATCATGCTGCCGATGATCGTGCCGACCATCGTCATGGCGCTCGGCTACTACATGTATTTCGGCCAGCTTCGCCTCGTGCAGAGCTATCTCGGCGTCATCCTCGCCCATAGCTGCATCGCCATGCCCATGGCGACGCTGATCCTGACGGCGGCGCTGAAGGGCTTCGACCGCTCCGTCGAGCGGGCCGCCATGAGCCTCGGCGCTTCGCCGCTGACGACGTTCCGCCTCGTCACCTTCCCGATCCTGCGGCCCGCCTTCACGGTCGCCGGCCTCTTCGCCTTCATCGCCTCCTTCGACGAGGCGGTGATCGCGCTCTTCATTTCCGGCCGCGACAAGGCAACCCTGCCGCGCCAGATGTTCAACGCCGTCCGCCAGGAGGCGGACCCGACGATCTCGGCGGCCTCCTCCTTCCTCTTCCTGCTGGTGCTGGCCGGCATCTGCATCTGGCTCGCACCGCAATTCGTGCGCCGCCGCGCCGATGCCACGAGCCGGACCCTGGAAAACGGCGCAACCAAGACCGCTGCCGCGGCATCCTGATCAGGAGCAAAGCCATGAACGCCCGTTGCCTCACGCTTCGCAACGTCAACAAGTCCTACGACGGCAAGCACATGGCCGCCGACGACGTCTCGCTCGACATCAAGGCCGGCGAGTTCGTCTCCTTCCTCGGCCCGTCTGGCTCCGGCAAGACGACGACACTCATGATGATCGCCGGCTTCCAGCACCCGACGAGCGGAGAGATCCGCCTCGGCGAGCGCGCCATCGACAACCTGCCGCCGCACAAGCGCAATATCGGCATGGTGTTCCAGAACTATGCGCTCTTCCCCCACATGACGATCGCCGACAACGTCGCCTTTCCGTTACGCATGCGCGGCGTGGAACGAACGGAGAAGGAACGCCGCGCCCGCGAGGCTCTGGCGAAGGTCGGCCTGCAGGGTTTCGAGAAGCGCGTGCCCTCCGAACTTTCCGGCGGCCAGCAGCAGCGCGTGGCGCTTGCCCGCGCCCTCGTCTTCCAGCCAGACATCATCCTGCTCGACGAACCGCTCGGCGCGCTCGACAAGGCGTTGCGCGAGCACATGCAGGTGGAGTTGAAGCGCATCCACCGCGATCTCGGCGTCACCATGGTCTATGTCACCCACGACCAGACCGAGGCCATGACCATGGCCGACCGCATCGCCGTCTTCAACCAGGGACGCATCGAGCAGGTCGGCACGCCGAACGAGATCTACTTCGCGCCGAA
>CAMLOC010000152.1 GCA_946481465.1 uncultured Shinella sp.
CGCTACTACGGCCTCGACGCGGAAAAGCTGAAAGCGGCGAAGGAGGATGCGCTCGTCATGCATCCCGGCCCGATGAACCGCGGCGTGGAGATCGCCTCGGAGATCGCCGACGGCCCGCAGAGCGTCATCGAACAGCAGGTCGAGATGGGCGTCGCCGTCCGCATGGCCGTGATGGAAACGCTTCTCGTTTCGCAGAACCAGGGTGTCCGCGCATGACCCGCACCACCGTCCTGAAGAACCTCCGCATCCTCGATCCCTCGCGCAACCTGGACGAAAAGGGTTCCATCGTCATCGAGAACGGCCGGATCGCCGCCATCGGCAGCGGCGCGCAGAACCAGGGCGCACCGGAAGGCGCCGAGATCGTCGACGGTCGCGGCCTCATCGCCGCGCCCGGCCTCGTCGATGCCCGCGTCTTCGTCGGCGAGCCCGGCGCCGAGCACCGCGAGACGATCGAATCGGCCTCCCGTGCGGCGGCCGCCGGCGGCGTCACAACCTTCATCACCATGCCGGACACCGATCCCGTCATCGACGATATCGCGCTCGTCGAATTCGTGCTGAAGAACGCCCGCGACAAGGCGATCGTCAACATCCACCCGGCCGCAGCCCTCACAAAGGGCCTTGCAGGCGAGGAGATGACCGAATTCGGCCTCCTGAAGGATGCCGGCGCCGTCGCCTTCACCAACGGCCGCAACCCGATGCACAATGCCCAGGTGCTGCGCCGGGCCATGACCTATGCCCGCGAATTCGGCAGCGTCATCGCGCTGGAGACCCGCGACAAGTATCTCGGCGCCGGCGGCGTGATGAACGAGGGGCTGCTCGCAAGCTGGCTCGGCCTTTCCGGCAGCCCGCGCGAGGCCGAGCTGATCCCGCTCGAACGGGACCTGCGCATCGCCGGCCTGACGCGCGGCAAATACCATGCGGCGCAGATCTCCGTGCCGGAATCGGCCGAGGCCGTGAAGAGCGCCAGGGATCGCGGCGCGAACGCCACCTGCGGCATCTCGATCAACCACCTGACGCTGAACGAGAACGACATCGGCGAATACCGCACCTTCTTCAAGCTCTCCCCGCCGCTGCGCGGCGAGGACGACCGCAAGGCGATGGTCGACGCGCTCGCCCGCGGCGAGATCGACATCATCGTCTCCTCGCACGATCCGCAGGACGTCGACACCAAGCGCCTGCCCTTCGCGGACGCCGCCGACGGCGCGATCGGCCTTGAGACCATGCTGGCGGCGGCGCTCAGGCTGCACCACAGCGGCGAGGTTCCGCTGATGCGGCTCCTCGATGCGCTCTCGACGCGCCCGGCGCAGATCTTCGGCCTTGACGCCGGCACGCTTGCGCCCGGCGCGCGCGCCGACATCGTGCTGATCGATCCCGACGAGCCCTGGCTTGCCACCAAGGACCGCTTCGTCTCGCGTTCGAAGAACACGCCCTTCGAAGATGCCCGCTTTACGGGACGCGCGATTAGCACCTATGTTGCCGGCGAACGGGTGTATTCGCTGGACTGAAAGGGACGTTGGTCCGGCGGAGATTGTGGATCCTCGGGTCGAGCCCGAGGATGACGGAAGAAGGAAGGTCGCAGGACGTTGAGAAACGTTGCCCCCTGCCGGATCGCTTAATGGGTTCGGTGGCACCTCCTTCCCTCCGTCATCCTCGGGCTTGACCCGAGGATCCACCGCCCCGCATGCAGAATAACGGAACGGGGGAATAGCGTGTCCGACATTTTCACCTGGCAGCTCGACGGCCTGCCGACGCTCGCCGCCCTCGCCTTCGGCTACCTTCTCGGTTCCATTCCGTTCGGCCTGATCCTCACCCGCATGGCGGGGCTCGGCGACGTGCGGAAGATCGGCTCCGGCAATATCGGCGCGACGAACGTGCTGCGCACCGGCAACAAGAAGCTCGCGGCCGCGACCCTGCTGCTGGACGCCCTCAAGGGCACCGCGGCCACCGCCATCGCTTCGCGCTGGGGGCTCGATGCCGGCCTTGCGGCGGGCTTTGCCGCCTTCCTTGGCCATCTCTTTCCCGTCTGGCTCGGCTTCAAGGGCGGCAAGGGCGTCGCGACCTATGTCGGGCTGCTGCTCGGCCTCGTGCCGGTCATGCTCGCCGTCTTCGCTGCAGTCTGGATCGGCCTTGCCTACCTGACGCGCTATTCGTCCCTCTCGGCCCTGGTTGCAACCGCCGCATCTCCGGTTGTATTGTGGTTCCTCGGTCACGAGAAGGTGGCAGTGCTCTTCCTGCTGCTCACGCTCATCACCTGGTGGAAGCACAGCGCCAATATCGGCCGCCTGTTGAGCGGCACGGAAAGCAAGATCGGCAGCAAGGGATAGCGATGGACGAGCGCAGCGCAAGGACAAGGGGCATTGCGCTGACGGAACGACAGAGGATCGCCTGGCTGCGCCTCATCCGCAGCGACAATGTCGGGCCGGTCACCTTTCGCGAACTCATCAATCACTTCGGCAGCGCCGAGACGGCGCTGGACATGCTGCCCGAACTTTCCCGCCGCGGCGGCGCCGCGCGCGCCATCCGCGTCGCCAGCCGTGCCGAGGCCGAGCGCGAACTCGACATGGCCGACCGGCACGGCGCCGCCTTCGTCGGTATCGGCGAACCCGACTATCCCTTCCTCCTGCGCCAGATCGACGGCGCGCCGCCGCTCTTGGCCGTCAAGGGCAACCGGGCCGTCGCGGCGGCACCGGCCGTCGGCATCGTCGGCGCGCGCAACGCCTCACTCTCCGGCACGAAATTCGCCGGCCTGCTGGCGCGCGCGATCGGGCGGGCCGGTTATACCATCGTCTCGGGCCTTGCCCGCGGCATCGACACGGCCGCCCATCGTGCCAGCCTCGATACCGGCACGGTCGCCGCCATGGCGGGCGGGCTCGACAAGCCCTACCCGCCGGAGAATATCGGCCTGCTTGCCGAACTCACCGAGGGGCAAGGCCTCGCCATCAGCGAAATGCCCTTCGGCTGGGAGCCGCGCGCCCGCGACTTTCCCCGCCGCAACCGGCTGATCGCGGGCATGTCGCTCGGCCTTGTGGTGGTGGAGGCGGCGGTGCGTTCCGGCTCGCTGATCACCGCGCGCAACGCGGCGGATTTCGGCCGCCTGGTCTTCGCCGTGCCGGGCTCCCCGCTCGATCCGCGCTGCGAGGGCACGAACGGCCTCCTCAAGGACGGCGCGACAATCACCACCATGCCCGAGGATGTGCTGGAAAACCTGCGCCCCCTGTCCGAGCCGGACCTGTTCGCCCCCCGCCCCGGCGCCGGCGAGCCGGCCGAGGACACGCCGCCCGCCCTGCGGCTGCCGCCGGGCGACGGCGAGCGGGAACACATAGCGGACGCGCTAAGCCAGGTGCCCGCCGAAATCGACGAGATCATCCGCCATACCGGCATCGCTGCCGCCACAGTGTACCTCGTCCTCCTAGAACTTGATCTTGCCGGCCGGCTTCAGCGGCATGCCGACGGCCGGGTCTCGTTGATCCCGGACTGAACGCGGCCTGAGGCCGGAGAGGATGTCCCCCGCCTCCACATAGGCCATCTCGATCAGGTAACCCAGCATGTCGGCGCCTTCGGCGTTCACGACCGTGCGCAGCTCGCCGAGCATCTGCCGGGTATAGGCGAGGTTCTCCTCCGCGGTATGCGGCGGGAGAGCAGGTTTGGCTGGTTTCGGGCTCATAGCGCTTCCGTTGCACCTACGTTTCGGAATCACCGTCAGGTTGCAATTCCTGTACCCAGCGGAAGATACAACGATTAGCGAAAATTGCAATCAGCGATTAATCTCGCATTGGTTGCATAACGTTGCATCCCACTAATTTCACCCCTACCTCTTGACCGGAACGCTTTGTCTGTTCATGTCGAGACACGACTTTCCGGCGCAAGGCGCCCGTTTTGCCGTGCATCCAAGCGTGCGGCACCCGTACTCAGAGAAATGATGATGAATGTTGTAGTTGTGGAATCGCCTGCCAAGGCCAAGACGATCAACAAGTATCTCGGGCCCGGCTACACGGTGCTCGCCTCGTTCGGCCATGTGCGCGACCTGCCGGCCAAGGACGGCTCCGTGCGCCCGGACGAGGATTTCGAAATGTCCTGGGAAGTGGATAGCGCCTCGGCCCGGCGCATCAAGGATATTGCCGATGCGGTGAAGTCCTCCGACGGCCTGATCCTCGCGACCGACCCGGATCGCGAAGGCGAAGCCATCTCCTGGCATGTGCTCGACGTCCTGAAGAAGAAGCGGGTCATCGGCGACAAGCCGGTCAAGCGCGTCGTCTTCAACGCCATCACCAAGTCGGCCGTGCTCGATGCCATGCGCAATCCGCGCGACATCGATATCGCGCTGGTCGATGCCTATCTCGCCCGCCGCGCCCTCGACTACCTCGTCGGCTTCAACCTCTCGCCGGTCCTCTGGCGCAAGCTGCCGGGCGCCCGCTCGGCCGGGCGCGTGCAGTCGGTGGCGCTGCGCCTCGTCTGCGACCGGGAATCGGAAATCGAGCGTTTCGTCTCGGAAGAGTACTGGAACCTCTCGGCCCTCCTGAAGACGCCGCGCGGCGACGAATTCGAGGCGCGCCTCGTCTCGGCCGAAGGCAAACGCCTGCAGGCGCGGGCGATCGGCAATGGCGAGGAGGCGAACCGCCTCAAGGCGCTGCTCGACGGCGCGGCCTACCGCGTCGAAAGCGTCGAGGCCAAGCCCACCAAGCGCAACCCGGCGCCGCCCTTCACCACCTCCACCCTGCAGCAGGCCGCCTCCTCCAAGCTCGGCTTCTCGGCGTCCCGCACCATGCAGGTGGCGCAGAAGCTCTATGAAGGCATCGACATCGGCGGCGAGACGGTCGGTCTCATCACCTATATGCGTACCGACGGCGTGCAGATGGCGCCCGAGGCGATCGACGCGGCGCGCCGCGCCGTCGCCGAGCAGTTCGGCGAACGCTACGTGCCGGAAAAGCCCCGCTTCTATTCCACCAAGGCGAAGAACGCCCAGGAGGCACACGAGGCGATCCGTCCCACTTCCTTCAACCGCACGCCGGACCAGGTGAAGCGCTACCTCGATCCGGACCAGCTGCGGCTCTACGACCTCGTCTGGAAGCGCGGCATCGCCAGCCAGATGGCCTCGGCAGAGATCGAGCGCACCACGGTGGAGATCGAGGCGGACAATGGCGGGCGCAAGGCGGGCCTTCGCGCCACCGGCTCGGTCATCCGCTTCGACGGCTTCATCGCCGCCTATACCGACCAGAAGGAAGACGGCGAACAGTCGGACGACGGTGATGACGACGGCCGCCTGCCCGAGATCAACGCGCAGGAAAAGCTCGACAAGCAGAAGGTGAACGCCAGCCAGCACTTCACCGAGCCGCCGCCGCGCTATTCCGAAGCCTCGCTCATCAAGAAGATGGAAGAGCTCGGCATCGGCCGCCCGTCGACCTATGCCGCCACGCTCGCCACGCTGCGCGACCGCGAATACATCGTCATCGACAAGCGCAAGCTGATCCCGGAAGCCAAGGGCCGCCTCGTGACGGCCTTCCTCGAAAGCTTCTTCACCCGCTATGTCGAATACGACTTCACGGCGAGCCTTGAAGAAAAGCTCGACAAGATCTCGGCCGGCGAACTCGACTGGAAGCAGGTTCTCCGCGACTTCTGGAAGGACTTCTTCGCGCAGATCGAGGACACCAAGGAGCTGCGCGTCACCAACGTGCTCGACGCGCTCAACGAGGAACTCGCCCCGCTCGTCTTCCCCAAGCGCGAGGACGGCAGCGATCCGCGCATCTGCCAGGTCTGCGGCACAGGCAAGCTCTCGCTGAAGCTCGGCAAGTTCGGCGCCTTCGTCGGCTGCTCGAACTATCCCGAATGCAACTACACCCGCCAGCTTTCCGCCGACAACGGCTCGGACGCGGAGGCGGCCGCCTCCAGCGAGCCGCAGAACCTCGGCAAGGACCCGCATACGGGCGAGGAGATCACCCTGCGCTCCGGCCGCTTCGGCCCCTATGTGCAGCGCGGCGACGGCAAGGAGGCCAAGCGCGCCAGCCTGCCGAAGGGCTGGACACCGGCGAGCATCGACCATGAGAAGGCGCTCGCCCTGCTCTCGCTGCCGCGCGATATCGGCCAGCATCCGGAGACCGGCAAGATGATCTCGGCCGGCATCGGCCGCTACGGTCCGTTCCTGCTGCATGACGGCGGCTACGCCAATCTCGAAAGCGTCGAGGACGTCTTCTCGATCGGCCTCAACCGCGCCGTCTCTGTCATCGCCGACAAGCAGTCGAAGGGTCCCGGCGGCCGCGCGCGCGGCACGCCCGCCGCGCTGAAGACGCTCGGCGACCATCCGGACGGCGGCCCCGTCACGGTGCGGGACGGCAAGTACGGGCCCTACGTCAACTGGGCCAAGGTCAACGCCACACTGCCCAAGGGCAAGGCCGCCGACAGCGTCACGCTGGAGGAGGCGCTCGTTTTGATCGCCGAGAAGGCCGGCAAGGCGCCCGCCAAGGGCAAGGCCAAGGCGACGAAGACCACCAAGGCGGCGAAGTCCGGCGATGCCAAGGCCGCAAAGCCGAAGGCGACAGCAAAGCCCAAGGCCGCATCCAAGGCAAAGAAGGCGTGACGCCATGGACAACCTGGCTTTCGCATATAGGGGCAAGCCGGCTCCGCTCTCCTTCTCCCCCCGGGGAGAAGGTGGCCCGAAGGGCCGGATGAGGGGGAAAGCCAACGAACTCCTTCGCGATGTCAGGTCACCGCGCCCCCTCATCCGCCTGCCGGCACCTTCTCCCCGAGGGGAGAAGGGAGCATGCAGCGCACGTCCCATTTCCCATCGGATCGCTTTGACATGACGAGAGAACCACGCAGCCGGGCAGGACGATCCACGCGGCCCGGCCGCGCGGGCCGTGACGTGCCGCCGGCGGATAACATCCCGATCATCCACGGCGCCATCCCGCCGCGCGACGTGCTGCTGCGCTTCATCGCCGACCATCCGGAACAGGCCTCGAAGCGCGAGATCGCCAAGGCCTTCGGCCTGAAGGGCGAGGCGCGCGTCGAGCTGAAGGCGCTGCTGAAATCCTTCGAGGAAGACGGGCTCCTGGAAAAGCGCCGCAAGTCGCTGGTCCGCCCCGGCGCCCTGCCCCCGGTCACGGTGCTCGACATCACCACGCGCGATGTCGATGGCGAACTGATCGGCCGGCCGGCCGAATGGCTCGACGACGCGGGCGTCGCCCCCGCCGTCTTGATCCGCCAGTCGGGCGGCGTGCGCAAGGACAAGGCGCCCGTCGCCGGCCTCGGCGACCGCGTGCTGGCAAAGATCTTCCCGGCGAAGGAGCGCGGCGGCCCGGCCTATACGGCGCGGGTCATCAAGGTGCTCGACAAGAAGAAGAATTCGGGCATGGGCGTGTTCCGCACCCTGGCGGGCGGCGGCGGACGCATCATGCCGATCGACCGGCGCGGCGAGGAGATGGAAGTCGACGCCGAGTTCACGGCAGGCGCCAAGGATGGCGACCTCGTCGAAATCGACGTCGTGCGCATGGGCCGCTACGGCCTGCCGCGCGCGCAGGTGAAGGGCGTGATCGGCTCCGTCGCCTCGGAGAAGGCGATCTCGATGATCGCCATCCATGCCCACGGCATTCCCCATATCTTCCCCGACGCGGTGATCCGCGAGGCGGAAGCGGCGGGGCCTGCGACCATGTCGCAC
>CAMLOC010000153.1 GCA_946481465.1 uncultured Shinella sp.
GCTCGCGGGGAGAGGATGCCGGCAGGCAGGTGAGGGGCGCCCGGCTTCTACCACCCCAGCCAGACGCGCAGCGGATGGCCCGGATCGGCCATCAGGCGGATGGCGAGGGCGATGGAGGTCACCACCAGCAGCGGCTTGATGATCTTCGCGCCGATCCTCATCGCGACGCGGGAGCCGGCCTGCGCGCCGAGGAACTGGCCGGCGCCCATGACGAGGCCGACCTTCCACAAGACGACGCCATAGGCGAGGAAGACGGCGAAGGCGCCGAGATTCGAGCCGAAATTCAGGAGCTTGGTATGCGCCGTCGCCTTCAGCACGCCGAAGCCCGCCAGCGTCACGAAGGCCAGCATGAAGAACGAGCCGGTGCCGGGGCCGAACACGCCGTCGTAGAAGCCGATCGCCGGCACGATGGTGGCGGTGAACAGGAAGACGCCCATGCGGCGGTGTTTGTCGACATCGCCGATATTCGGCTTCAGCCCGAAATAAAGCGCGATGGCGACGAGCAGGAACGGCAGGATCGCCTTCAGCACGTCGCCCGGCACGATGGTCGCGAGCAGGGCGCCGAAGACGCCGCCGAGCGCGGAGAGCGCCGCCATCGGCAATTGCTCGGCAAGGCGCACATGGCCGGCGCGGGCATAGGCGAGCGTCGCCGAGCCGGAGCCGAAGAGCGATTGCAGCTTGTTCGTGCCGAGCGTTTCGAGCGGCGGAATGCCGGCGATCAGCATGGCGGGGATGGTGATCATGCCGCCGCCGCCGGCGATGGAATCGATGAAGCCGGCAAGGAAGGCGGCGAGGAACAGGAAGACGAGAATATGGAAGGCTATGTCGGCCACGACGGGACTCGGGGGATGCGAGGAGAGGATTTTCGCCCCTTCTGTCAGACTGCGCGGCAAAAGCAAGGCCCATGCCCGGCGCATGGCGCATCCGGCGCGGGCGATGCCGCAATCCGGTTTGACCGGCCCTGCGCCCTCCGGTACTAAGAAGCTTCACGCACTTGCGCCTGCGGAACTGCGTGAAACCAAACAGATGGAGCGTTTTCGCTTTTCCAGGAAAGGCGGGAACGGTCTCGCGACGGTGCCCGCGCAGCGGGCCGAGCGGTGTCCGGTGCGGCTGACCCAGAGGGGCTTCATCCGGAACTGTCGGTGGACGGCAAGGCCGGGCGCTTTCGCGTGGAATTTTGCGAGAGACCGCCATGCGCGCTGAGGCCCCACATCCCGACACCGGACGACGCCTGCTCGTCCTCGGCCTTGGCTGCGAGCGCGGCACGCCGCCCGCCGAACTCCTCGACCTTGCCCTTTCCGTCGTCCCGGATCGCGAAGGCGTCGCCGCCGTCGCGACGCTGGATGCGCGCGCGCGCGAGCCGGCCATGCATGCCGTCGCCCGGCATTTCGGCGCGCCGCTGGTGACCTTTGCCGCCGCCCGGCTGGAAGCCGAGACGCCGCGCCTTGCCAATCCCTCGGAGCGCGTCTTCGCCCTTACCGGCTGCCACGGCGTCGCCGAGGCGGCGGCGCTGGCGCAGGCGGGCGAGGGCGGCCGGCTCGTCGTCGAGAAGACCAGATCGGCCCACGCCACGGTCGCGATCGCCGAATCTTTCCAGTCGCTTGCGGCGCTTTCCTGTGAGGTCGATTCCGCGTCCTCGCATTCTGATTCAAGCCGGGAACCTGCCTGATGCAAACCCTGTTCACCGCCCTCCCATCCCTTCAGAAGGGCAGCGTCTGGCTCGTCGGCGCCGGCCCGGGCGATCCCGGCCTCCTGACGCTGCACGCCGCCAATGCGCTCCAGCAGGCGGATGTCATCGTGCATGACGCGCTGGTCAATGCCGAGTGCCTGTCGCTCGCCCGGCCGGGCGCGGTGCTGGAATTTGCCGGCAAGCGCGGCGGCAAGCCTTCGCACAAGCAGCGCGACATCTCGCTGCGGCTCGTGGAACTGGCGCGCGCGGGCAACCGCGTGCTGCGGCTGAAGGGCGGCGATCCCTTCGTCTTCGGCCGCGGCGGCGAGGAGGCGCTGACCCTCATCGAGCACGGCATCCCCTTCCGCATCGTGCCGGGCATCACGGCCGGCATCGGCGGCCTTGCCTATGCCGGCATCCCGGTGACGCATCGCGAGGTCAACCACGCCGTCACCTTCCTCACCGGCCACGATTCCTCCGGCCTCGTGCCCGACCGCATCAACTGGGAAGGCATCGCCAAGGGCTCGCCCGTCATCGTCATGTACATGGCGATGAAGCATATCGGCCAGATCGCCGCCAACCTCATCGCCGGCGGCCGGGCGCCGGATGAGCCCGTCGCCTTCGTTTGCAATGCCGCGACCGCCGAACAGCAGGTGCTGGAGACGACGCTCGCCCGCGCGGAGGCGGACGTCACGGCCGCCGGCCTCGAACCGCCGGCCGTCGTCGTCGTCGGCGAGGTCGTGCGCCTGCGCGCCTCGCTCGATTGGCTCGGCGCGCTGACGCAGGGGCGCGCGCTGGCGCCCGATCCCTTCGGCGCGCGCGAACTGAAGGACCCGGCATGAGCGGACTGCTCATCGCCGCGCCCGCGTCCGGCTCCGGCAAGACGACGGTGACGCTGGGGCTGGCGCGCGCGCTTGCCGATGCCGGCCTCGGCCTCGTTTCCGGCAAGGCGGGGCCGGACTATATCGATCCGGCCTTCCATGCCGCCGCCAGCCGCAGGGCCTGCCTCAACTACGATCCCTGGGCGATGCGCCCGGACCTCATCCGCGCCAATGCCGCTAAGCAGGCCGGTGGGGGGGAATTCCTGCTGGTCGAGGCGATGATGGGCCTGTTCGACGCCGCCGCCGACGGCACCGGCGCGCCGGCCGACCTTGCCGCGACACTTGGCCTGCCCGTCGTGCTGGTCGTCGATTGCAGCCGCATGTCCCAGTCCGTCGCGGCGATGGTGAAGGGCTACCGGGATTATCGCAGCGATATCCGCGTCGCCGGCGTCATCCTCAACAAGATCGGCAGCGCCCGGCACGAGGCCATGCTGCGCGGCGCGCTGGAGGCGAGCGGCATCGAGATCTTCGGCATGCTGAGGAGCGATCCACTGCTCGCCCTGCCGGAACGGCATCTCGGCCTCGTGCAGGCCGGCGAGCACGGCACGCTGGAAAGCTTCGTCGTCCACGCGGCGGCCGTGGTGCGGCGGTGCTGCGATCTCGACCGCCTGGTCGCCATTGCGGGGCGGGGGCGAGTGCAGCCGCAGGGCGCCGTGCCGTGCCTGCCGCCGCTCGGCCAGCGCATCGCAATTGCCCGCGACGTCGCCTTCGCCTTCAGCTACGAGCATATCCTGATGGGCTGGCGCATGGCGGGGGCGAGCCTCTCCTTCTTCTCGCCGCTGGCCGACGAGGCGCCCGCGGCCGATGCCGACGCCGTCTACCTGCCCGGCGGTTATCCGGAACTGCACGGGGCCGCTCTTGCCAATGCCGGTACCTTCCGTCTAGGCATGCAGGACGCGGCGCGCCGGGGGGCGCGCCTCTATGGCGAATGCGGGGGGTACATGGCATTGGGGGAAGCGCTGGTCGCGGCGGATGGGTCCCGCCATGCAATGCTCGGCCTCTTGCCGCTCGTCACCAGCTTTGCCGAGCGCCGCCGCCATCTCGGCTACCGCCGCGTGACGCCGCTTGCCGGCTCGGGGTTCTCGGCGCCGATGACCGCCCACGAATTCCACTATTCCACCGTCGTCAGCGAGGGCGCCGCGGATCGTCTCTTCGCTGTCACGGACGCGATCGGCGAGGACCTCGGTGAGGCGGGCCTGCGCCGCGGCGCCGTCAGCGGCTCCTATATGCACCTCATCGACCTTGCGCCGGAGGCGGCATGACCGCGCCGCGCATCGTCCATGGCGGCGGTATCGCCGCGGCCGCCCGGCGCTTCGGCGGCCGGCCGGAGGACTGGCTGGACCTTTCCACCGGCATCAATCCCATTCCTGCGGCGCTGCCCGACGTGGACGCCGCCGCCTGGCACCGCCTGCCGGACCGGCACCGCCAGGACGCCGCGCGCGCCGCCGCCGCCCGCTACTACGGCACGTCGGGCGCCTTGCCCTTTCCCGTTCCCGGAACGCAGGCCGTCATCCAGCTCCTGCCACGTCTGGTCGCTCTCGGCCGCCGCGCTGCCGTCGTCTCGCCGACCTATGGCGAATATGCCCGCGTGCTGGAAAATGCCGGCGTGGCGGTGGATCGCATAGCCGGGCTCGATGCCGTAGGCGCGGCCCATGGCCTGGTCGTCGTGGTCAATCCGAACAATCCGGACGGCCGGCTGTTCTCGCGTGAAGCGCTGCTCGATCTTCACCGGCGCGTTGCCGGCAGCGGCGGCCTTCTCGTCGTCGACGAGGCCTTCGGCGACATGCGCCCGGACGCTGCCGTCGCGCCGCTGGCCGGCGACGACATGCCGGGGCTCGTCGTCTTCCGTTCCTTCGGCAAGTTCTTCGGCCTCGCCGGCCTGCGCCTCGGCTTCGTCATCGGCGAGACATCGCTCATCGACCGTATCGAGGACGGGCTCGGCCCCTGGGCCGTGTCGGGCCCGGCGCTCACCATCGCCGCCGGCCTGATGTCCTCCGACACCGCTGCCATCCGCCGGTCGATCGAGGCGCGCAAGGCCGCGCTCGACGCGGTGCTTGCCGGCGCGGGCCTTGCCGTCGTCGGCGGCACCGGCCTGTTCTCGCTGGTCGACCATGCGGATGCGGCCGGCCTCCAGGAAGGGCTCTGCCGCCACCACGTCCTCGTCCGGCCCTTCGACTACGATGCACGCTGGCTGCGCTTCGGGCTTGCGCCGGACGCTGCCTCGGACGCGCGGCTGGCGGCGGCGCTGGCCGCTGTGATGGCCGGGCGATGAGCGGGACGCTTCTCCTCCTCTTCCTGGCCTTGCTGCTCGATCGCCTCGTCGGCGATCCGGACGGGCTATGGCGGCGCGTGCCGCATCCGGTCGTGCTGTTCGGCCGGGCAATCGGGCTGACGGACAGGCTCTTCAACGGCAAGCGCCTCTCGGCCGAAACGAAGCGCTTCAACGGCGCCGCCGGCATCGCCGTACTGCTCGCCGCCAGCGCGCTGTCCGGCCTTGTCCTGCACCGGCTCCTCGCGCCTCTCGGGATCGTCGGCGACCTTGTCGAGATCGTGTTCGTCGCGGTCCTCCTTGCGCAGAAAAGCCTTTACGACCATGTGCGCGCCGTCTCCATGGGGCTGCGGCGCGGTGGCCTTGCGGGCGGGCGGGAGGCCGTGTCGATGATCGTCGGGCGCGATCCGGCGACGCTCGACGAGCCGGCCATCTGCCGCGCCGGCATCGAGAGTCTTGCCGAGAATTTTTCCGACGGCGTGGTGGCGCCCGCGCTCTGGTACGCGCTCCTCGGCCTGCCGGGCCTCTTCGCCTACAAGATGCTGAACACGGCCGATTCGATGATCGGCCACAAGAATATGAAAGATCTCGATTTCGGCCGGGCCTCCGCCCGGCTGGACGATCTTGCCAACTGGCCCGCCGCGCGGCTCTCCATCCTCTTCCTCGCCGCCGGCGCATGGGCGGTGAAGGGCAGGGCGGCGGCGCGCCTTGCCATCGGCACGGCGCTGCGCGATGCGGGCCTTCACCGCTCGCCCAATTCCGGCTGGCCGGAAGCGGCGATGGCCGGCGCGCTCGGCATCGGCCTTGCCGGTCCGCGCATCTACGGCGGCACGCGCGTCGACGAGCCGATGATGAACGCCAGCGGGCGCACCGTCGCGACGGTCGCGGATATCGATCTGTCCTTGCGGATATTCTCTGCCGCCTGCGCTGCACTTGCCGCCGCTGTATTGCTGGCAGCGCTTCTTGCCGCTTTGCTGTGATCGGGCGGCGCGGCGTTCGATAAAATTTTACGCCTTAACTTCGTTTTCTTTCGCTGTTCCCGACAATATTGCGCAAGGCTGAAACGTCTATATCCTGTCTCTCCGTGAGACATGGCGCCAAAGCCATCCGCAATCGAATAGAGGGGAAGTCATGCGCATCTTGTTTGCGACCGCAGTCGCATTCCTTCTTGTATTGTTCCAGACCCAGACCGCCCTGTCTGCCAATCTCGTCGCCCGGATCAGCCTTTCTTCGCAGACCATGGTCGTTACTCAGAACGGCGCGGTGAAGTATCGCTGGCGCGTGTCGACCGGCCGCAAGGGCTACGGCACGCCGACGGGGGCATGGTCGGCGAAATGGGCCTCGCGCAACCACCGCTCGCGCAAGTACAACAATGCGCCGATGCCCTTTGCGATCTTCTTCAAGGGCGGATATGCGGTGCATGCGACCTACGAGACGAAGCGCCTCGGCCGTCCGGCCTCGCACGGCTGCGTGCGTCTCCATCCCGAGAATGCGGCGACCTTCTTCCAGATGGCCAACCGCAGCGGGTTGTCAAACACGCGCATCGTCATCACGCGCTGAGGCTTTCGGCTCAGTCGTTGCCGGCGTAGCGCATCAGCCGGTCCATGTCGGGAACGGTGACGTTGCGGTTGTTCTCGAGCCGGATGACGTTTTCCTTGCGCAGCTTGGTGAATTGCCGGCTGACGGTCTCGATCGTCAGCCCGAGGAAATCGGCGATGTCGGCGCGCGAGAGCGGCAGGTCGAAGGTCGAGGTGTCGACGCTTTCCGGATCGATATGGGTGGCGATGAGATAGAGGAAGCTTGCCACCTTCTCCTGCGCCGACTTGCGGCCGAGCGTCAGCATCCAGTCGCGCGCCTCGTCCAGTTCCTTCAGCGCCTGCCGGTGCAGCTTGTGCTCCAGTTCCGGCGTCTTCTTGACGAGCCGGTCCAGCACATGGCGCGGGAAGTTGCACACCTCGCTTTCCGTCGCCGCTTCCGCGGTGATGGCGCTCTCCTCCAGGAAGGGCCGGCCGAGGAAGTCGGGGGCGAACTGCAGGCCGACGATCTGCTGGCGGCCGTCCGCCATCACCTTGGTCAGCTTCACCACGCCGCGCATGATGTTGGAATAGTTCACCACCGTCTCGCCCTGGCCGATGACTTCGGCCCCGGTTTCCAGCCGGTTGCGGAACGAATGCTTGTTGAGTTCGGAAAGCTGCTCGGAGGTCAGCGCACCGCAGACCCCGCCATGGCGCGCCTCGCAGGCGCGGCACACGAGCGGAATATCGGAATTATGGATATCTTGGCGGCGAATTTCCATATCGGCTTTCCTTTCGCCCGGCGGTTCCCCGGCGCAACAATGCCGTGCTACCGCACAGGGTGATGAACATACAGCGTACCGCCTAGCGGCAAAATAGCGCTTCCTGACTATTGTCAAATCCTAGCGCGCTCCTTGCGACTTTCACTTGATCGAAATCAATTGGCGGCGGCTCTTTCAGGTTTATTTGTCGCGGGAGCGGGGAGGGCGGCCGGCCATGCTGTTTGCGCAACACAGCACCGCCGACTGCGCAGGGCCCTCATCAAACCCATTGGCAATCGCGTCGTATTTCCATATAGGATCGCCCGACTATAGATTCATGAGGTATGGGCGTGACTGCTACATTCGACAAGGTTGCCGACATCATTGCTGAGACGAGCGAGATCGATCGCGAGACGATCACGCCCGACAGCCACACGATCGACGATCTCGGCATCGACAGCCTCGACTTCCTCGACATCGTCTTTGCGATCGACAAGGAATTCGGCATCAAGATCCCGCT
>CAMLOC010000154.1 GCA_946481465.1 uncultured Shinella sp.
AGGACGAGGCGGTCGCCCGGGCCGAGACGCTGCTACGCCGCGTCGGGCTCTACGAGAAGCGCGACGCCTATCCGGCCTTCCTCTCCGGCGGCCAGCAGCAGCGCGCGGCCATCGCCCGGGCGCTCGCCATCCAGCCCCATGTCATGCTGTTCGACGAACCGACCTCCGCGCTCGATCCGGAACTGGTCGGCGAGGTGCTCTCCGTCATCGGCGACCTGGCCAAGGAAAAGCGCACGATGATCCTCGTCACGCACGAGATGAAGTTCGCGCGCAACGTCGCAAGCCACGTCGTCTTCCTGGCCAACGGGGTCATCGAGGAACAGGGCCCGCCGGACGAACTGTTCGGATCGCCGAAATCGGAGCGGCTGAAGAAGTTCATCAGCTCCATCCACTGAGAAGCAAGAAACCAACAGAGGGAAGATCATGAAGAGTGCCGTAAAGACAATCGCCCTTGCCGCCGCGATCGGCCTTGCCGCCATCTCGGGCGCTGCGGCCCAGCAGGTCCGTGTCGGCTTTGCCGCCGAGCCCTATCCGCCCTTCACCTCGCCGGATGCGTCCGGCAACTGGGAAGGCTGGGAAGTGGACTTCATGAAGGCGATCTGCGCCGAGGCCAAGCTCGATTGCGTCGTCACGCCCGTCGCCTGGGACGGCATCATCCCGGCGCTGACCTCCAACAAGATCGACATGATCATCGGCTCCATGTCGATCACGCCGGAGCGCCAGCAGACGATCGACTTCTCCGACAAGTACTACAACTCCCTGCCGGGCGTCATCGGCCCGAAGGATTCGAAGTTCGAGCCGACGCCGGAAGGCCTTGCCGGCAAGACGCTCGGCGTGCAGGTGGCGACCATCCACCAGGTCTACGCCAACAAGTATTTCGCCCCCGCCGGCACGACGGTGAAGGAATACCAGACGCAGGACGAGGCCAACAACGACCTCGCCGCCGGCCGCATCGATGCGGTGCAGGCCGATTCCGTCGCGATGCTGGAATTCCTCAAGTCCGAGCAGGGCGCCGCCTGCTGCGACATGAAGGGCATGGTCAAGGACGATCCCGAAGTGCTCGGGCTTGGCGTCGGCGTCGGCCTGCGCAAGGGCGAGACGGAGCTGAAGGACAAGATCAACGCCGCCATCAAGGCGATCCGCGAGAACGGCACCTACGATACCTTCTCGAAGAAATACTTCGACTTCGACATCTACGGCGGCTGACCGTCCGTTTACGCCTGATGCCGGCGGCGCCTGCCGCCGGCTGATCTCCTCGAACGGACACGAGACCCCATGGCCGATGCCGGATCGCTGATCAACTGGAGCCTGCTTGCGCTCGAACCGCCCGGCTGGGGCGGGGTGCTCCTGGCGGGATTGTGGAACTCCATCCAGATCGCCATCGGCGGCTATGGGCTCGGCCTCGTCCTCGGCACCGGCGGCGCCATGGGCAAGCTCTACGGCGGCCCGATCGCAAAGGACTTGCTGGAGGTCTACACCACGCTGGTGCGCGCCGTGCCGGAACTCGTGCTGATCCTCATCCTCTATTATGCCGGCACGGATGTGCTGAACCAGATTTCCGCCGCCCTCGGCTGGGGCCAGATGGATATCAGCGGCCTTGCGGCGGGCATCTTCGTCATCGGCGTCGTGCAGGGCGCCTATTCCACCGAGGTCATCCGCGGCGCGATCAAGGCGGTGCCGGCAGGGCAGATCGAGGCGGCGCGGGCCTATGGCATGTCGCCGGTGCAGATCATGCGCCGCGTCACGCTGCCTGCCATGCTGCCGCATGCCATTCCGGGCCTCTCCAACCTCTGGCTCATCGCCACCAAGGATACAGCGCTCCTCGCCGTGGTTGGCTTCTCCGAGCTGACGCTGGTGACGCGCCAGGCCGCGGGCAGTACCAAGTCCTACCTGCTGTTCTTCTGCGCGGCCGGCGTGCTCTACCTCCTGATCACGCTGGTCTCCAACGTGCTGATCGGCCTCATCGAACGCCACTACCGGCGCGGCATGGCGAGGACCGCGTGATGGCCGACGAGACCGTTTCCGCCACCGCGCTCACCGAACTGCCGGGCAGGCAGAGCTTCTTCAAGCCGCATCGCATCGTGCTGATGGCGATCGCTGCGGTCTTCGTCTTCTGTGTCGTCTGGTTCATGCGCTGGGAATGGGTGCCGAAATATTCCGGGGCGCTTGCCTCCGGCGTCGGCGTCACGCTCCTCATGCTGTTTACGACCTCGATCCTCGGCTTCTTCCTCGCCGTGCCGATCGGCCTCGTGCAGGTGACGGGACCCTGGCCCTTGAAGTATCTGGCGAAAGGTTTCTGCACGATCATTCGCGGCACGCCGCTGCTATTGCAGCTCTGGCTGCTTTACTACGGCCTCGGCTCGCTCTTTCCGCAGTTCCCGGAAATCCGCAATTCCTTCCTCTGGCCCTATCTGCGCGAATCCTGGCCCTATGGCGTCGCCGCGCTGACGATTTCCTTCGCCGCCTATGAGGGCGAGGTGATGCGCGGCGCCTTCGCCGGCGTGCCGCCGGGGGAGCTCGAGGCCGCGCGCGCCTATGGCATGAGCCGCTTCACCCTGTTCCGCCGTATCTGGCTGCCGCGCGCCGTCTACCGCGCGCTGCCGACGCTGAACGGCGAAACCGTGCTGCAATTGAAGTCGACGCCGCTCGTCGCGACCATCACCGTGATCGACGCCTATGCCGTCATCTCCAAGGTGCGGCAGGCGACCTATCTCACCTATGAGCCGCTCCTGCTGCTGGCTCTTATCTACCTTTGCCTCACCGCCATCCTGGTGGTGGCCTTCCGCTATTTCGAAAGCAAGATCCCTTCGCGTGGTGCCTGACATGACGATCCATACGAGCCTGCAAAACGCCATGCCGGAAATGGTGGCCATCCGCCGCGACCTGCACGAGCATCCGGAACTGGGCCTCGAAGAGGTGCGCACCTCCGATGTCGTGGCGCGCCATCTCGAAAGCTATGGCTACACGGTCACGCGCGGCCTTGCGAAAACCGGCCTCGTGGCGACGCTCACGAACGGCACCGGTCGCAAGGCGATCGGCATCCGCGCCGATATCGACGCCCTGCCGATCGTCGAGGAGACCGGGCTTTCCTATGCCAGCAAGACTCCCGGCAAGATGCATGCCTGCGGCCATGACGGGCATACGACCATGCTGCTGGGAGCGGCCAGGGCCATTGCGGAGCGGCGCAATTTCGACGGCACCGTGCACCTCATCTTCCAGCCGGCGGAAGAGAATTTCGGCGGCGCGAAGATCATGGTGGAGGAGGGGCTGTTCGACAGGTTCCCCTGCGATGCCGTCTTCGCCCTGCACAACGAGCCGGGCCTGCCCTTCGGCCAGTTCGCGCTGCGCGAAGGGCCGATCATGGCGGCGGTCGACGAGGCGCGCATCACGGTGAACGGCGTCGGCGGCCATGGCGCGGAGCCGCAGGAAACGCTGGACCCGATCGTCTGCGGCGCCTCGATCGTCATGGCGTTGCAGACCATCGTCTCGCGCAACATCCACCCGCTCGATCCGACGGTGGTGACCGTCGGCTCGTTCCATTCGGGTTCGGCGAGCAACATCATCCCGAGCCGCGCCGAGATCGTCGTCGGCATCCGCTCCTTCGACCCCGCCGTGCGCGACGAACTGGAACGCCGCATCCGCCTCATCGCCGAGCGCCAGGCCGAAAGCTACGGCATGAGCGCCACGGTGGATTACCAGCGCTTCTATGATGCGACGGTCAACCACAAGGCCGAGACGGATCTCGTGCGGGACCTCGCCATCCGCTTCGCCGGCGCCGACAAGGTGGTCGATCTCGCCCGTCCCTTCATGGGCAGCGAGGATTTCGCCTATATGCTGAAGGAGCGGCCGGGCACCTATTTCTTCCTCGGCGGCAAGGGCGGCGAGAACGACAAGTCGCTTCACCATCCCGGCTACAATTTCAACGACGATCTCCTGCCGGTCGGCGCCGCCTTCTGGACGGAGCTGGCCGAGCACTATTTGCGCGCCGGCTAGGGCTTTTCGCGCCACGATTTCGACACAATTCAGCACGCGCCGAAAGCGATTTCGGCGCGTTTTTTCGACCCTCACACATTCGTGAAACTCTTGAAACAGGCGCTGCGGCTTTCCATGCCACAATTGCGAACGCCGCTTCCTTCTTCTGCATCCCTCGCGTGCGCTCCTCATCCTTCGGAATGAGGGTGATGATTATTTCCCATATTATTCAGATGCTTGGCTTCTGAGATCTTTCTTGCATAAAACCGTCCATTTGGACGGTTTTGCAGATTTCCGGCGGTCCGGTTGTGCGCCCACACCGCCTTTTTCATTGTTCAGGAAACGTTGACGACTGTTTCCGATTTGAGACCCTTCCATCCCGCAAATTGAGGGACCATCTTTATTTCACGGAAGCGGCGAAGGGTCGCCTCCGAAAGGCGAAGAGGAATGACGATGCCGGATCCCATCGAAGGAAAGAGGCCTGCAGGCGCCGCCATCCGGCACTTCCCGGCGACATGCCGGACCATTCCCGCCGCCCCCGCCGGCAGGCGCGTCGCGCAGCCGCAGTAAGCCCGTTTCAAGATGCATATATGGAAGGAACAGACAATGACCAAGACCTTGAGCACGACCTTCGTGACCGCCCTCCTCGCAGCCTCCGTCTATGGCAGCACCGCAGCGCTCGCCGGCGGTGACGGCGAATATTATCGCGGCATCGACCGCGACCAGGCCCAGAGCCAGACCGTCGACCGCGTGACCACGCAGAGCATCGGCAGGAGCGAGGCGGCCTCCACGACGGTCGCGGCAGCCGTCGGCCCCGCCGATGGCGACTATTACAGGGGCCTCGACAGGGACGACCGCTGATCCCCTGCCGCATGGCTACTCCCAAGACTGACCAAAGGAACGGAACGATGAGAAAGTCCCTCAACGCCACTTTCACCGCCACCCTGCTTGCAGCCTCGCTGCTCGGCGGCACTGCGGCCTTTGCCGGCGGCAGCTACTATGAAGGCGTCTGGCCCACCGCGAAGCAGGACCGGATGATCGAGATCAAGCGGCAGGCCCGCATGGCGAACGGCTACATCCATCCCCCCGTGGAACGCCGGTCGCAACGGATCGGCCCCGCCCACGGCGATTACTATCCGGGCCTCGATCGCTCGGCGGTCGCCGACTGAGAGCATATTGCCTCTCCCGTTTCCGAAGCGCCCGGCTTGCCGGGCGTTTCGCGTGCCCGCAGGGCCATTCTCTCCTGCCGTTTGTCGAGACGCGCCGGAGCCTTGCGAGGTGGCCTCACGTTACGTGAAAGCATCCAGCCTCGCGCCAGCTTGCTTGCCTAGGTTCCGCCTCGGCCAGCATGCAGGCCCGCAAGTGGGAGACAGGACCGCACCCTCCTTCCGCTTAACCCCCGGGCCTGCATGTGGCCTTGCGTCTCAGGCGAGGCGCACGCCTTTCCCCCAAAACGTTCCTCTGCTATCGGGATCCCGACAAGGGGGACCGCAATGGCGAAGACGGCTGCAGATTGCACGACGATGGCGGACATCCGGGAGAATATCGACCGGGTCGACCGCGCGCTGATGGCGCTCTTCGCCGAGCGCTGGGGCTTCATCGGCCGGGCGGCCGAGATCAAGGCCGGTCTCGACATCCCCGCGGACGTGCCGGAGCGCGTTAGGGAAGTGCGCGACAATGCGCGCCGCAATGCCGAAGCTGCCGGCCTCGAGGGTGCATTCTACGAAGAGATCTGGGCGCGGCTCATCGACCATGCCATCGCCCATGAAAAGACGCTGCTCGGCGAGAAATAAACGTCAGATCTGGTTGCGCTTGCCGAGGTGCTCTTCCCAGTCGAGCGCCGTGCGCACGATGAAGCCGAGGTCGTCATGTTCCGGCTTCCAGTCGAGCTCCCGCATCGCGACGGAGGGGTTGGCGACGATCAGCACCGCATCGCCCGGCCGACGCGGGGCGAAGCGCACCGGAAACTCCTTGCCGGAGACCGCCTTCACCTGTTCCAGCACCTCCAGCACGGAGAAGCCGCGGCCGTAGCCGCAATTGGCGACGATCGAGCCGCCGCCCGCCCGCATGCGCTGCAGCGCCTTCAGATGCGCATTGGCCAGGTCGGTGACGTGGATATAGTCGCGCACGCAGGTGCCGTCCGGTGTCGGGTAGTCCGTGCCGAACACGTCCATGCCGGCACGCTTGCCGAGCGCCGCCTCGCTGGCCACCTTGATGAGATGCGTGGCGCCCGCCGTCGACTGCCCGGTGCGCCCGCGCGGATCGGCGCCGGCGACGTTGAAGTAGCGCAGCGCCGTATAGGTGAAGTCATGCGCGGCGGCGGTGTCGCGCAGCATGATCTCGGTCATCAGCTTGGACGAGCCGTAGGGCGATTCCGGCCGCAGCGCCGCGCTTTCCAGCACCGGTTCCGTGCCGTCCGGCGTGCCGTAGACGGCAGCGGTGGAGGAGAAGACGAAATGCGGGATCTTCGCCGCGACGGCCGCGGCGATCAGCGCCCGTGACTTGACCGTGTTGTTGTCGTAATAGGAGAGGGGATCGGCGACCGATTCCGGCACGATGATCGACCCGGCGAAATGGATGATCGCGTCGATGGCGTTTTCGGCGAAGATCTGCGCCAGCAGCGCCGCATCGGCAAGGTCGCCCTCGTAGAAGCGCGCCTCGGGCGCCACGGCCCAGCGGAAACCGGTCGAGAGCCGGTCGAGCACCACGACCTCCTCGCCGGCATCGATGAGCGCCCAGACCATGTGGCTGCCGATATAACCTGCGCCGCCCGTAACCAGAACCGCCATATCATTCCCCGAATCGACTGAATTGCCGGCATATCACCCTGCCGGCCGACAAGACGCAACTGCAATTGCGGCGCATTTGCGGGCCTCTCCCGCCGAACACAAGGAAGACCGTCATGTCCGATCGCTTCATCCTCATCTCCGGCTGCTCCGGCGGAGGGAAATCGACCCTCCTGGAGGCACTTCGCCGCCGCGGCCACGCCGTCGTCGAGGAGCCCGGCCGGCGCATCGTGCGGGCGGAACTGGCGAGCGGCGGCACGGCCCTGCCGTGGCTCGATCTTGCCGCCTTCGCCCGGCGCGCCATTGCGATGGCGCTCGCCGACCGGGCGGCGATGCAGCACCATCCCGGCCCCGTCTTCTTCGACCGCGGCCTGATCGACGCGGCCGTCGCGCTCGATGCCGAAGGCGGGGAGCCGGTCCTGCCAGCGCTGGCCGCGGCACATCGCTACAACCGGCAGGTTTTCCTCACCCCGCCCTGGCCAGAGATCCATGCTGAGGATCCGGAGCGCCGGCACGATCATGCGGCCGCGCTTGCCGAATACGAGCGGCTGGAAAAGGCCTATCCCGCGCTCGGCTACGAGGTGGTGGTCGTGCCGAGGATGCCGGTGGCCGCGCGCGCCGATTTCGTGCTCGGCCGCCTCTGATCCTTTCAGCGCGCCGCGATGTAGCGGGCAAGCCGGTCGGCCGCTTCGGCGATCTGGCCGGGATCGCGCAGGAAGCAGGCGCGCATGAACAGTTCGCCCCCAGGCCCGAAGGCTGTGCCGGGCGCAAGACCGACATTGGTGCGGTCGACGATATCGATCGCGGCAAGGCGCGAATCCGTCACGCCGTCGATCTTC
>CAMLOC010000155.1 GCA_946481465.1 uncultured Shinella sp.
TGCCTATCTCTCGGCAACGCCCCTGCCGCGGCTGGTACAGTCCTATCTCGACCAGCTTTCCGAAAAGGTGGGGCAGAGCGCGTCCGCCTCCGTGCTCGACGGAACGGAGATCGTCTATGTGGCGCGGGCGGCGCAGAAACGGGTCATGTCGATCAACCTGACGGCGGGCTCGCGCCTGCCGGCCTATTGCGCATCGATGGGCCGCGTGCTGCTGGCCGCGCTTCCGGAAGCGGAGGCGCGGGCGATCGTGGAGACCTCTGACCGCAAGGCGAACACCCCCTATACCAGGACGGAGCCGGAAGCGCTGATGGCGGAATTCGCCCGGGTGCGACGGGACGGTTTCGCGCTGATCGACCAGGAACTGGAGATCGGGCTGCGCTCCATCGCCGTGCCGCTGGAGAACGCCCGCGGCCGCGTCGTCGCCGCGCTCAATATCGGTGCCCCGGTCGCCCTCGCCTCGGCGCAGGACATGGTGACGCGCTACCTGCCGGAAATGCGCGCGGTGCAGGCGGCGCTGCGGCCGTTGCTCGCCTGACCGGCCTTGACAGAAGCAAGGTCGCGGCCCCACCTTTTTTGCACCGCAGCAGGAGGCCGCCATGGGCGACGAGGACAGCAAGCTCACCCGCACGAAACGCCGCTGGGCGGACGAGGGCCGGTTCCTCACGGGCCGTGTTTCCCGGCCCGGCACCGATCGCCTGCCGCCCGGCCAGCATCTCGTAACGAACTGGCCGGTGCTCGATCTCGGCCAGCAGCCGCTGATCCGCCCGGAAAGCTGGCGGCTCGATGTGAAGGGCGGCGCGGAGAGCCCGCAATCCTTCGGCTGGGCGGAGTTCCTGGCGCTGCCGCAGAGCCAGAAGCTTTCCGACATCCATTGCGTGACCACCTGGTCGCGCTACGACAACCGCTGGGAGGGCGTCGCCACGCGCGACCTGCTCGACCGCGTCATGCCGCGGCCGGAGGCGGATTTCGTCCTTCTGACGAGCTATGACGGCTATACGACCAACCTGCCGCTCGCCGATTTCGCAGCCGGGGACGCCATCCTCGCCACCCATTGGGAGGGCCGGCCGCTCTCCGTCGAGCATGGCGGGCCGATGCGCCTCGTCGTGCCGCATCTTTATTTCTGGAAAAGCGCCAAATGGCTGACGCGCATCGATTTCCTGCCCGGCGACCAGGCCGGCTTCTGGGAGCGCAACGGCTATCACATGCGCGGCGACCCCTGGGCCGAGGAGCGCTATTCCGACGCCTGAGCGGAAAGCCGCGCCCGTTCCCGCAGCCGCCAAGCGCGGGGCGTCTCGCCCGTCTCGCGCAGGAAGTAGCGGGAGAAATAGGCGGGGTCGGCAAAGCCGAGGCCAAGCGCGATCTCCTGCGCCGGCGCCTCGGTGAATACGAGTTCGCGTTTCGCCTCGTCGATCAGCTTGCGGCCGATATAGGCATGCGCCGTCAGGCCCGTCGCGGCCTTGACGATGCGGTTGAGATGCGTTGGCGAGATGCCGAGTTCGCCGGCATAGAAACCGGCCGGCTTCTGGCCGCGGAAATGCTGTTGGATCAGGCCGTTGAGGTACTCCATGCGCCGCGCCGCCTCGCCGGCCTCGCCCGCCGTCTCGCCCCGGCTCCAGAGCCTTGCGGCAAGCGTCAGGACGGAGACCAGATAGGCTTGCATCAGGTCGGTGCGCCCGCTTCGCCGCACCGTCCATTCGTCCGCAAGCCGCCCGAGCGTCGACAGCACGAAAGCGCCGTCCGCATCGCCGGGATCGAGCGGCGTCACGCGCGGCGCGGAAACGAAGCGGCCCGCCTCGCCGGCAAGGCGCAGATGCGAGGCGAGCAGGGTGAAGACATAGCCGTCGACATCGCGGGAAAAGCGGAAGCCGTGGTCGAGGCCCGGCGGCACCGTGGCGATGGCGGGCGGGGACAGCGTCAATCGCCGGTCCTCGAACAGCGCATCCCCCGAACCGGCGGAAATATACAGGATCTGGAAGAAGCTCTCGTGCCGGTGCAGGCCGATCTCATAGCGGTGCAGGCTGCTGCGCGACGGGATCGTTTCGCAGTGCAACCAGAAATCCGGCCCGTTTCCGGCCCTTTCGCCATAGAGATCGTAGGTCGGGACGGGCTTTTTCATGATGTTCGGTTTGTACAAGTTCATGGCCGATCCGTCCATTGTCCGGCGCTGTCCTTCCCGCCGACAATTTGCGAAATGCCAGTTTGGAGGAAAGCATGCGCGTTCAGGTCGTCATCATCGGTTCGGGTCCGTCGGGCCTGCTGCTCGGCCAGCTTCTCGGCAATGCCGGCATCGAGACGGTGATCCTCGACCGGTCGAGCCGGGCGCATATCCTCGGCCGCGTGCGGGCCGGCGTGCTGGAGGAGGGCACGACCGCGTTGCTCGACAAGGCCGGCGTCGGCGCGCGCATGCATGCCGAAGGCCTGCCGCATGACGGCTTCTCGCTCGCCTTCGATGGGCGCGACCACCGCATCGACCTCTTCGGCCTCACCGGCGGCAAGCGCGTCATGGTCTACGGCCAGACGGAGCTGACGCGCGACCTGATGGAGCAGCGGGAGGCCGATGGCCGATCGACCATCCACGAGGCGGCCAATGTCACGCCCTGTGCCTTCGACGGCGCGGCGCCCTATGTCACCTACGAGAAGGACGGCGTCACCCACCGGATCGACTGCGACTTCATCGCCGGCTGCGACGGTTTTCACGGCGCCAGCCGCAAGGCCGTGCCGGAAACGGCGATCCGCACCTTCGAGAAGGTCTATCCCTTCGGCTGGCTCGGGCTTCTTGCCGAGGTGCCGCCGGTCAGCGACGAGCTCGTCTATGCCAATCATCCGCGCGGCTTCGCCCTGTGTTCCATGCGCTCGCTGACCCGCAGCCGCTACTATCTCCAGTGCGCGCTCGACGAGAAGGTCGAGGCCTGGTCCGATGCGCGGTTCTGGGACGAGCTGCGCCGCCGCCTTCCCGCCCATCACGGCGAGGCGCTGGTCACCGGGCCGAGCTTCGAGAAGTCGATCGCGCCGCTGCGTTCCTTCGTCGCCGAGCCGATGCGGTTTGGCCGGCTGTTCCTCGTCGGCGACGCCGCCCATATCGTGCCGCCCACCGGCGCCAAGGGCCTGAACCTTGCGGCAAGCGACGTGCACTATCTCTTCTCCGGCTTCCTGGAGCACTATCAGGAAAGCTCCAAGGCCGGTCTCGACGCCTATTCGGCAAGGGCGCTCGCCCGGGTCTGGAAGGCGGTGCGCTTCTCCTGGTGGATGACGAGCATGCTGCATCGTTTTCCCGCGACCGGCGATTTCGACCAGAAGATCCAGGAGGCCGAGCTCGACTACCTTACCCATTCCCGTGCCGCCGAAACGGTGCTGGCGGAAAACTATGTCGGCCTGCCCTACTGACGCCGGAGCGGAACGGAGCGCGGCAAGCTTAGGATCGCTCAAGCCGCGGGCGACACCTGGCCCGCCACCTCGCGGATGGTCTGGATGAGGATCGACAGCGGCATGGAGGCTACGGCGTCGGTGCGCATGGTGAGGCCGACGGGGCCTTTCGTGCCGCTGGTGTCGATCGGCAGGGCGGCAAGCTTGCCATCGGCGATATCGGCCGCCACCACCCCTTAGGAGATGATCCAGATCGCCTCGCTCTCGCGCACGAAGGCGCGGCCGAAGGCGTCGGAAACGGTCTCGATCTGGTTCGCAAGGCCCGCGATGCCGTTGGCGATCAGGAAGCTTTCGACGAAGGGTCGGATGATCGAGGCGCGCGTCGGCATCAGCACGGGATAGGCGTCGAACCCGGCGAAAGCCGAGCCGCCCGCCAGCAGCGGATGGCCGGCCCGCACGCAGAAGACCACCTTTTCCGAATAGAGATGCTCGAAGGAGAAGCCCGCCATCTTCTCCGGCGCGGCAAGGCGCCCGACGACGAGGTCGAGGTCGCCGACGCGCAACTGTTCCAGGAGAACCGCGTTCTCCCCGGTGACGATCTTTATGCGCGCGCCCGTCTCCTCCGCGAGGAACAGCGCCATCGCCTTCGGCATGATGCGCGTGGAGACGGTCGGCAGGGCGCCGATGCGGATCGGCGGCGCATCGCCCGAAAGCGACTGCGAGACCGAATCGAAGCCTTGCCGGAGCGCCGCCAGCACCGCGCCGGCATGCTTGAGGAAGACCTCGCCGTGCCGGGTGATCCTGATGCCGCGGCCGTCCCGCTCGAAGACGGCGATGCCGAGAACCTCCTCCAGTTCGCGGATCGTCTTCGTCACGGCGGGCTGGCTGACATGCAGGATCTCCGCCGCCTTCATCACGCTTCTCTGGCGGGCCACCTCGACAAAGGTCTGCAGATGGCGGAACTTGATGCGGCTGTCGATCACGGCTTTCATAACCCTCAAGTTAACGAAACGGCATGAAATATCATTTTACCTAACCAGATCAAGAGCCCAATCTGGGGGTCCGGGAGGAGACAGAAGTGCAGTTCGCAACCGTCAACGACGTCATCTTGCATCACCAGTTGATCGGCGGGCCGGCGGGCCGGCCGGTGATCGTCTTTGCCAATTCGCTCGGCACCGACTTCCGCATCTGGCGCGACGTCGTCGTGCGCCTTGCCGGCGACTTCCCGATCGTCACCTATGACAAGCGCGGCCATGGCCTCTCCGATCTCGGCCAGGTGCCCTATTCGATCGACGACCACGTCCTCGATCTCGCCGCGCTGCTCGACCGGCTCGACGTGAAGGATGCGGTCATCTGCGGCCTTTCCGTCGGCGGCATGATCGCGCAGGGGCTGGCGGCCAAGCGGCCGGATCTGGTGAAGGCCCTGGTGCTCTGCGACACCGCGCACAAGATCGGCACGGCCGAGATGTGGAACGCTCGTATCGAGAGCATCGAGACGAAGGGCATCGAGAGCCTTGCCGATGCCGTCATGGAGCGCTGGTTCACGCCGGCCTTTCGCCGCCCGGAGAACGCCGCCTATCACGGCTACCGCAACATGCTCACCCGCCAGTCCGCCGTCGGCTATGCCGCCACCTGCGCGGCGCTGCGCGATGCCGACCTCACCCATTCGACGGAACGCCTCGCCGTGCCGACGCTCTGCGTCGTCGGGGACCAGGACGGCTCGACGCCGCCCGATCTGGTCCTGTCCCTGGCCAGGCTCATTCCCGGCGCCCGCTACGAGGTCATCAAGGATGCCGGGCACATCCCCTGCGTCGAGCAGCCGGAAATGCTGACGGAGATGATCCGTGCCTTCATTGCCACCCTACCTGCCGGAGACGAGCCCCATGGCTGACGCCCACACCTTTTCCGACCGCTACCGCCAGGGCATGGTGACCCGCCGCGCGGTGCTCGGCGACAGCCATGTCGACCGCGCCTCTTCCGGCACGACGGCCTTCGACCAGCCCTTCCAGGAGCTGATCACCGAAGCGGCCTGGGGCACCGTCTGGTCGCGGCCCGGCTGGACGAAGCGCGAGCGCTCCATGGTGACGATCGCGCTGCTGGCCGCGCTCGGCCATGACGAGGAGGTGGCGATGCATGTGCGCGCCACCGTCAACACCGGCGCCAGCCGAGAGGATATCGCCGAGGCGCTGCTGCATGTGGCGATCTATGCCGGCGTGCCGGCCGCCAACCGGGCGATCAAGATCGCCAAGCACGTCTTCGAGGACATGGACGCGGAACAGGCGGCCTGAGGGAACCATGACGGACCTTTCCAATCGCAAGCCCGAGACGGGCGCCTTCTTCTCCCGCGATCGCCTCTGGCATCCGCCGGGCCTGACGCCGGGCTACAAGACCTCGGTGCTGCGCTCGCCGCAAAAGGCCCTGCTGTCGCTCGACGGCACGGTCTCGGAAATCACCGGTCCGGTCTTCGGCCATTCCATCCTGGGCGAGCTCGACAACGACCTGATCCACAATTTTGCAAAACCCGGCGAGAGCGCCATCGGCGAGCGCATCATCGTGCATGGCCGCGTGCTCGACGAGCGGGCGCGGCCGGTGGCGGGCGCGCTGCTCGAATTCTGGCAGGCCAATGCCGGCGGGCGCTACCGCCACAAGAAGGAAAGCTACCTCGCCCCGCTCGATCCCAATTTCGGCGGCTGCGGGCGCACCATCACGGACGAGGACGGCTGCTACGCGTTCCGCACCGTCAAGCCCGGGCCCTATCCCTGGCCGAACGGCGTCAACGACTGGCGCCCGGCGCATATCCATTTCTCCGTCTTCGGCCACGGCTTTGCCCAGCGGCTGATCACGCAGATGTATTTCGAGGGCGACCCGATGATCTGGAAATGTCCCATCGTGCAGACGATCCCGGACAAGGCGGCGATCGAGCAGCTGGTCGCCGCGCTCGACTGGGGCAATACGATCCCCATGGATGCGCGCGCCTACAAGTTCGACATCGTGCTGCGCGGCCGCCGCTCGACGCTCTTCGAAAACCGGATGGAGGGCAACTGATGGTGCAACCGCTCGGCTACCTCAAGGAAAGCGCCTCGCAGACGGCAGGGCCCTACGTCCATATCGGCCTCACGCCGAACTTCTCCGGCATCACCGGCGTCTACGAGCATGATCTCGGCGCGACCATGGTGAACGACCGGACGCTCGGCCGGCGCATCACCGTCACCGGCCGGGTGCTCGACGGCACCGGCACGCCGCTGAAGGATGCGCTGATCGAGATCTGGCAGGCGGATGCCGCCGGCCTCTACAACAGCCCTTCGGAACTGCGCGGCAGCGCCGATCCCAATTTCTCCGGCTGGGGTCGCTCGGCCACGGACGGAGAGACCGGCGAATACCGCTTCGAGACCATCAAGCCCGGCCGCGTGCCCTTCAGGGATGGCCGCCTGATGGCGCCGCACATCTCGTTCTGGATCGTCGCCCGCGGCATCAATCTCGGCCTCAACACGCGCCTTTATTTCGGCGACGAGGCGGCGGCCAATGCCGAGGATCCGGTGCTGGCCCGCATCGAGCACCGCGTGCGTGTGCCGACGCTGATTGCGGTGGCGGATGGTGACGACTACCGTTTCGACATCCACCTGCAGGGCGAGAAGGAAACGGTGTTCTTCGATATCTGAGGTGGCGTATAGTAACCTTCCGCCGTGTGGATCCTCGGGTCGAGCCGAGGATGACGGAGGAGAGGAGATGTCGCGGACCTCATGAACGATGCGGCATGCGGTGCCGCTGGTTTGACGACAAACCTCTCTTCTTTCGTCATCCTCGGGCTCGACCCGAGGATCCACGCGCTCCCCATCGGAAACGAGCGACCCATGACCGTCTCGCCCTTCGACCATCCCTATCTCTCCGGCCTCCTCGGCGACGAGGCGGTGGCTGCGCTGTTTTCGGTCGCGGCGGAACTTGAGGCCATGCTGGCCTTCGAGGTGGCGCTGGCCAGGGCTGAGGCTGAGGCGGGCGTCATCCCCTCGGACGCGGCCCGGGCAATCGAGGCTGCCGCGCACCGCTTCTCGCCCGATGTCGCAAGTCTCAGGGCTGCCACCGCCCGCGATGGCGTGGTGGTGCCCGATTTCGTTCGCCAGCTCCGTGCCGCCGTCGGCGAGCCGCATGGCCGGCATGTGCATGTCGGCGCGACCAGCCAGGACGTCGTCGACAGCGGGCTGATGCTGCGCCTCTCCCGCGTCCTGCCCGTT
>CAMLOC010000156.1 GCA_946481465.1 uncultured Shinella sp.
CCGGCATGGTCGACCCCTCCATGAACATGCCGCCGGAACCGGACGACCCGGGCCTGCTCGCCCGCATGCGCGAGGGGCTCTCCGCGCTGGCGGGCGATCTCGTTCCGCTGCTGCGCTACCAAAGTTTCGGCGGGGCGGCCGTGGACAGGGAAGCCGCCGCCCTCTGGCTCGGGCGCCGGGGGCTTACGCCGTCGCCGGAGCGCATCTTCGTGACGCCCGGCGCCCATCCCGCGCTGCTGGCGATCTTCGGCATGCTCACCAAGCCGGGCGACACGGTGCTGTGCGAAGCCATCACCTATCCGGGCATGCGCTCGATCGCCGCGCAACTGCGCCTGCGGCTCGTCGGCCTGCCGATGGACGAAAACGGCATCCTGCCGGACGCCTTCGCCGACGCTTGCGCGCGCGAAGCGCCGAAGGCGATCTACCTCAATCCGACGCTGCAGAACCCGCTGACGCTGACCATGCCCGCAGAACGGCGCGCGGAGATTGCCGCAGCGGCGCAGACATACAGTCTGCCGATCGTCGAGGACGATGCCTACGGTTTCATTCCGGCAGAAGGGCCGGCTCCGCTTGCCGCCCTCGCGCCGCAGCTCACCTGGTATATCGGCGGCCTGTCGAAATGCATCGGCGCGGGCCTGCGGCTCGCCTATGTGGCCGCGCCCGACGACAGCCGGGCGCTGTGGTCCTTCGCCGGCGCCATGCGGACGGGCACTGTCATGGCCTCACCCCTGACGACGGCGCTCGCCACACGCTGGATCGAAGACGGCACGGCCGACGCCATCCTCGATTTCCTCCGCACGGAGGCACAGGCGCGCCAGGCGCTCGCCGCCTGTCTCCTGCCCGGCGGCTACCGCGCCGATCCGCTCAGCTTCAACATCTGGCTGCCCCTGCCGCAGGGCTGGACGCGCTCCACCTTCGGCGCCCACATGCGGGCCTGCGGCCTCGGCGTGATGGCCAGCGATGCCTTCGCGGTCGACGGCACGCCGCCCGAGGCGGTGCGGGTCGGCCTCGGTGGCCCGGTAACGCGCCCGCAACTCCAGGCCGCCCTCGAATTCATGGCCCATGCCCTCGAAGGGCCACCGGAGATGGCCGGCTCCTTCTTCTGATCCCGTAGGTCCTACCGATCCGGTTGTCCGCCCGCGCGGCGGCATGCGTTCACGCGCCTGCGTCAGTATGTCTGCTGGACAGATTGACCGCATGATTGCATCTATATGAATGCATTCAATGAACGGATTGAACGGAGAAAGAGGTGCCAGCCATGAATGAGACCTATCCTCACCTGCCGCCCATGCAAACCGGCATCCGGGGTCGCTGCCCGCGCTGCGGCCAGGGGCATCTCTTCAAGGGCTTCCTGACCCTCGCGCCGAAATGCGAGGCCTGCGGCCTCGACTATTCCTTCGCCGATCCGGCCGATGGCCCAGCCTTCTTCGTCATCTGCTTCGCCTGCGTGCCGAGCGTGCTGCTCGCCGTCTGGCTGGAGGTCGCCTTCAGCGCCTCGCTGCTGACGCAGATGCTCATCACCGGTCCCTTCATGCTGTTGACCTGCATACCGCCGCTCCGCCCGCTCAAGGGATGGCTGGTCGCCAGCCAGTATTTCTACAAGGCCGAAGAGGGCAAGGTCGTCCGCCGGCAGGCCGGCACCTGACGCGGGAAGGGGAGGGGCTCTCATCGCAAAGGCATGGCCGCGCCGCACCGGCGGCGTTTCCACGCCGCCACGCCTGTGCTAGAGCATTTCCAGCCGAAGCGAAGTCGCTTCGGCGTCGGATAATGCGGTAAAAACAAGAATCTAGATCGTTTCCGGTGAACCGGAATTCACCGGAAACGATCTAGGTGCCCGGCTCTTCGACCGGATTTCAAGGATGGGCCTTCCATGAATGCAGCGCCGTATGCGGATTATGTCGCGGACCTGAGGGACCTGTTTGCGGAACTGGATCGCCATCCCGAACGCTTCCAGACCTTCAGCGCCCATCTGGAACTGGCCGTGGCAGGCGGCCTCGTCGTCTACGAGACGACGCGCCGCAAGGGCCAGACGGACAGCCTCTATTACGGCCGCCCCGCAGGCGCCGACGCCAACCGGCAGATGCCGCAGGCCTCCGCCTTTGCCGCCATCGACCGGTTCTTCGCGCTTCGCCAGTTCGTCGCCCTTACCGGGGCAGGCGAGGGCGCGCTGGATGCGCACTATCCCCATTGCGCCGTCCGCTTCTCCTATCGCAGGAAAGGCCACCCGGCCGCACGCGCCATGCTGATGGTGTTCATCGGCTTCAACGACGATGCCGACGCCGCGCACTATGTGGCCGATAGCGACCCGTCTCTCTTCGTGATCGATCGGCCCTATCGTACGGAACGCGCCCACGAATGGATCTGAGAGGACCGCCGCCCTTTCGCGCCGCCATTGAACTCCGCGATACCTGACGCTATATTGCGTCATAATGAATGGCAAGATCGGAAGGAAAACGCCATGGGCCTTGCCCAATATGCCGACGGCGGGCTCTTCGTGCCGCGCAAGATCGCCGATGCCCTGCGCACGACCAGCGAGGAGATCGCCCGCACGGCGGGGCTGGGGAGGGACGCCGTCCAGCGCAAGGACCGTGTCCGCTCCGACAAGACGCAACGGCGCCTGCGCGAGATGATCGAGATCGTCAACAAGGTCGAGCCGCGTTTCGGCTCCGCGCTGATGGCCTATGCCTGGTATCGCTCCGAGCCGCTTCCCGGCTTTTCCGGCCAGACGGCCATGCAACTGGTCCGCAGCGGCCGCGCGGACGACGTGCTCGACTATATCGACGCGGTCGACGCCGGCATCCACGCATAAAAGATGCGCTATCAGGGGAAACTGTACCGGGCGCTGAACCCGGTCTATGCCCGCGAGCCGCTGTCCGGGCGCGGCGCCGAGCTCTATGGCGGCCGGTTCAATCCCAAGGGCATGCCCGCGCTCTATACATCGCTGTCGATCCTGACGGCGCTGCGGGAGGCGAACCAGGTCGGCAATCTGCAGCCCACCACCCTCGTTTCCTACGAGGCCGACATCGCGCAGGTCTTCGACTGCCGCGACGCGGAGGCGCTGGGTGCGGAAGGCTTGGATGCGGCAGCGCTCGCCGATCCGGCCTGGCGCGACCGGATGCGGGCTTCGGGAACCGCCCCGACCCAGGATCTCGCGCAGCGGCTTTCGGCCGCCGGCTATCACGGGCTGCTCGTAAAGAGCTTCGCACCGGCGGCGATGGACGACGACCTCAACCTCGTCCTGTGGACATGGGGTGACGCCCTGCCCAGCCGCCTCGTGCTGATCGACGACGAGAAGCGCCTGTCGCGGTGAGAGCGCCTATTCGATGACAAGGTCGGCGCAGAGCGGCAGGTGGTCCGAGGCGCTGCGGGCGAGCGGGCTGTCGTGCACGAACGTCCTGGCCACGCGGATACCGTCCCCGACGAAGATATGGTCGATGCGCAGCAACGGGAGGCGCGAGGGAAAGGTCGGCCGCGGCCGGCCGCCGGCCATTACCTGCGCATCGCCGAAGCGCCGCACAAGCAGGCGGTAGCAGGCCGAGCGCGAGACGGCGTTGAAGTCTCCGGCAAGGACGATGCGGGACGCCGCAGGCATCTCCGCCCCCAGCCAGCCCGGCCCGATCAACGCTTCGGTCTGCCGCACGCGCTCGGCGCCGAGAAGGCCGAGATGGGTGACGAAGACCTGTAGCTTCACCCCATCGACCGGCACCTCGACCCACAGCGCGCCGCGTGGTTCGCCCCGGGAGGGGAGGGCACCGGCCTTGACGAGCCGCGTCGGCAGCGCCGTGAGCAGGGCATCGCCGTAGCGCTCCTCCTCCAGGTGCAGCGCCGGATGGAAATGCGAGGCCATGCGCAGATGAGTGGCTATGGTCTCCGCCTGATCGATACCGCCGCTGCGGGCACGCGCCACATCGACCTCCTGCAAGGCGATGATATCCGCCTCGCATTCGGCGATCACCGCGGCGATGCGGGCGGGATCGAGCCTGCGGTCCGTGCCGAAGCAACTGTGCACGTTGTAGGTCGCGATCCGCAGCCGCCTCGCCATGTCGTCCTCTCGTTGTCTGCGACGCCTTGGGAACACGAAAGCCCTCGTTTTCGTTCCGCCCCGAAGACATGAGGCCCGAAGAAACGAGGAATGCATGAAACGAGCCCATATCCTGCAGGTCCTTGTCGCGGGCGCGGTCCTTGCCGCCGGCTGGCTCCTTTACCGCACGCTGAGCCAATATTCGTGGGCGGACATTGCAAGCTCCGTCGCCGCCATTCCCAAGGCAAACTTCGCACTCGCCCTCGCATTCGCGGCCTGCTCCTATCTCTGCCTGACGCTCTTCGATTTCTTGGCGCTGCGCTATGTCGGCAAGCCGCTCACCTATCCGCGCGCAGCGCTCGCCTCCTTCACCAGCCTTGCCATCGGCCACAATGTCGGCGTCGCCGCGCTCTCCAGCGGCGCCGTGCGCTACCGCTTCTATTCGCGCTGGGGCCTCGACGGGGAGGAGATCGCCAAGCTGATCGTCTTCTGCGGCGTGACGGTCGGCCTCGGGCTCGTCACGCTGGCCGGGCTCTGTCTTGTCCTGCTTCCCGGCACGGCCGGCAAGGTCGCGGGGCTGGGAACGGCCGCATCCGTCGCGCTTGGCCTCGCCTGCCTTACGGTCGGGTCCGCCTATCTTGCGCTTTCCGCCTTCGTGCGCGGCGAGGTGAAGGTAAGAAGCTGGCGCTTCGCCTTGCCGGAAGCGCGCCTTGCCGCCCTGCAGATCCTGGTCGGGACCGTGAACTTCGCCTTCGTCGCCGCCTGCCTCCACCAGCTTCTCGGCGACAAGGCCGGCTATATGGAAACGACGGCCGCCTATGTGGTCGGCAATCTGACGGCGCTCGTCAGCCATGTGCCGGGCGGGCTCGGCGTGCTCGAGGCGACGATCGGCTTTCTTCTGGGAGGGTCCGCCTCGATCGGCGCGCTGGTCGCCTTTCGCGTCGTCTATTTCTTCATTCCGCTGCCGCTGGGGCTGGTGTCGCTGCTCGCCAGCGAGGCCTTGCTGGGGCCGAACGGCGATGCAGGCCTGCGGGAAAGCCGGAACTGACGGCGAAGAAACGCGCGCGCCGCATCCCGCCAGGCGGGCAGCGGCCACCACGGCGCGACCGGATCGACGAGCCCCGTGCCGGCAACCGGCTCGGTGGCGCCCGCCCCGCCGGCATCCGGAAACGGCCGCAGCCCGCGCGCACCTGTGTTGAAGGCATCGATGGTCCTGCCCAGCGCTCCTTCCGCCTGCACCGCCGCCGCGAACGGAACCGGCTCCGCATCGAGGTGCTCCGCCAGCAGCCGGGCGCGTAGCGCCGCGATGGCGCTGCGCTCTTCGTCCGTCCGCGCCTCGACCGCAACGTCGAGTTCCGTGTCCAGCCCTTCGCTGCGCTGGTTGAGGTTCGAGGAGCCGATGCGCAGAAAGATGTCGTCCACGATGAGGAGTTTCGAGTGGATGACAATTTCCTGTTCCGTGCCGTCCGGCTTCGGCACGACCGGGTAGAAGGCGCGCATGCGGCCATGCCTGTCGCACCGGCCGAGGCGGCGGATCAGGCGGTCGCGATTGGCCCCGAGCACGAGACGCTCGATTGTGCCATGCGAACTCAGCGTCGAGACGAGGACGAGCTCCGGCCCGCCGGGCTCGGCGAGCCTTTCGCACAGCACGTCGCATACCCGCTTCGAAGCGAAATACTGGCTTTCGATATAGATGTGTCGTCGCGCGGCCCTGAGGGCGGCCACCGTCAGGTCCATCGCCTCCGTGGCAGCCTTCCGCCCGCGGATCGCCGGTTCCGTGCGGGCGAAGGCGACATCCACCCCGGCCATGTCGGGTACGAGGCCGTCGAGGGAGACGTCCGCCCCGGTCCCGGCGGGCGGCACCACCGCATCGGTCGCAAACAGCCAGCGCCGGCGCGCGATATCGCCCGCCAGCCGGGCCGCGTCTCCCTCCAGCGCCACCTGCACATCGTGCACGGGATCATAGGGTTCGCCCGACGGCAGCACCCGGCGGGGATCGTCGACGCGATGCCCGCTCGTGTCCCAGCGCTTTGCGGTCAGGTCTATGCCGCCGACAAAGGCGACCTGGTCGTCCACCACCACGAGCTTCTGGTGATGGGAACCGCGGACCGGATGGCGGTTGTCGAAGGCAAGCTCGATGCGCGGATGGGAGGACCAGCGGCGCTTGCGGAACATCTTCAGCGACTTGCCGGAATAGATCGGCCCCATGGCCCAGATCAGCACCCGGATGGTGAGATCCGGACGCTCCGCGACCAGATCGAGAAGGAAGGTGCCGAGGCTTTGCGAACCCGGCAGGTCGGGGCGGAGCGGGATATCCGGGTTGAAATCCCAGCCGACGATCCACACCGTCTCGCGCGCCTGCCGCAGGGCGGCTTCCAGCTGCCGGAAATAAGCGTCGCCATCGACGAGGACCTTCAACCGGCCGGCCTTCGCCACCCGCCAGGCATTCCCGCCGGGCCGGATGATGGGGGAGGGCGCATGGGTGTCTGCAACCTGCGCCGGGAAACCGTCGTTTCGCACTCTCTGCCGCCTCGTTAGGTGATGTCATGCCTCCTGCGCGGAAATTCGCGGGAACGATTTTGGTTCCCTCCCGTGCAGAAGGCATCACCTCGGACGAACGGCCGCAGTGCGCTTCACGCGCCTGCCGCAAGCTTCCGCACGCGGGCGGCCGCCTCCGCCAGGCGATCCGGTGCGAGCTGCCCGGAGCGGGTAGCGGCGGCAATGCCGTCGCACAGGGCATCGAGGTGCGGCCCGCCGCCCACCAGCAGCAGGTCCGCCCCCGCATCGAGGGAGGCGATCGCCGTTTCGAGCAGGGAGCGGCCGCGCAGCGTGGCGGGCGCATCGAGATCGTCGCTGACAATCAGGCCCTTGAACCCGAAGTCCCCCCGCAGCATCGCCATGACCGCGGGCGAGGTGCTGGCGGCATTCTGCCCGTCGAGCGCGGCGACGGGTGCCGGCCCCGTCATGATCGCCCGCGTTCCGGCTTCGATGGCGGCCGTGAACGGCAGCGCATTCTGGAGAAGACGCTCACGCGGCGTCTGGAGGCAGACATCCACGAGCGCCGGATCGTCCGTGAGGTCGTTGAAGCCGGGAAAATGCTTCGTCACAGCGGTGATGCCGGCACCCTGGACGCCTTTCACGAAGGCCGAGACCAGCCGGGCCACCGCCTGCGGATAGCTGCCCATCGTGCGCCCCCGCAGCCAGGGATTCTGGCCGTCGATGATGTCCGCGATGGGTGCCAGGAACATCGACACGCCGAGCGCGCGGGCGGCGGCGGCCGTCTCCCTGCAGCGTTCGGAAAGCGCCGCGTCGCCGAGCGCATGCGCCTCGTCGAGCGTGGGCAGCGACGGGACCAGCCCTTCGAGCCGCTGAATGCCGCCCAGTTCCTGGTCCACGGCGACGATCAGCCCGGGGCTCACGGCCGTCAGCCGCGCGATGACGGCACGAAACGCATCCGGCGTCTCGCCGGCCAGCCGCTCGGCCGACATGCGCCGCGCGACATATTCGCCCCTTGTCTCGCCGATCAGGACGGAACGGCCGCCCTTTTCCAGAAAGGGCAGCATGACATCC
>CAMLOC010000157.1 GCA_946481465.1 uncultured Shinella sp.
CTTCGCCGTGCGAGGCGAGGTCGAGACCTTCGCGTTCGGCTTCGACGGGTACGCGCAGACCGACGATGAGATCGACCAGCTTGTAGAGGATGATCGAGCCGATGCCGCACCACAGGAGCGTGACGACGACAGCGTAGATCTGCGTCATGACCTGGCCGCCCATGGTGACGCCTTCGGCATAGCCGATGCCGCCCAGCGAAGCGGAGGCGAAGACGCCGGTGGCGATGGCGCCGAAGAGGCCGCCCACACCGTGTACGCCGAAGACGTCTGCGGTGTCGTCATAGCCGAACTTGTTCTTCACGACGGCGACGAAGAAGTAGCAGAGCGGCGAGACGAGCAGGTCGAGCACGATGGCGCCGAACGGGCCGACCGAGCCGGCGGCCGGGGTGACGGCGACGAGGCCGGCGATCATGCCGGAGGCAGCGCCGAGCAGCGAGGCCTTGCCGCGGGTGAAGGTCTCGACCAGCGACCAGGCGAGGATCGCGGCAGCGGTGGCGACGAAGGTGTTGACGGTGGCGAGAACCGCGCCGCCCGAGGCCTCGAGGTTGGAGCCGGCGTTGAAGCCGAACCAGCCGAACCACAGCATGGCGGCACCGACGAGGGTGAGCGTCATGGAGTGGGGCGCCATCATGTCCTTGCCGAAGCCGGTACGCTTGCCGACCATGATCGCGCCGACGAGGCCTGCGACGCCGGCATTGATGTGCACGACGGTGCCGCCGGCGAAATCAAGCGCGCCCATGTTGAAGATCAGGCCGTTGCCGTCCCAGACCATGTGGGCGATCGGGAAATAGACGAAGGTGGCCCACAGGACGGTGAAGAGCAGCACCGCGGAGAACTTGATGCGCTCGGCGAAGGCGCCGATGATCAGCGCCGGCGTCAGCGCCGCGAAGGTCATCTGGAACAGCATGAAGATGTATTCCGGGATGACGACGCCTTCGGAGAAGGTGGCCGCCGTGCTGTCGACCGTCACGCCCGACAGGAACATCTTGGCGAAGCCGCCGAAATAGGGGCTGGTGGAGCCACCGAACGCGAAGGAGTAACCGTAGGTCACCCAGACGATCATCATCATGGCGCCGATGACGGTGCACTGCATGAGGACCGAGAGCATGTTCTTGGTGCGCACCAGGCCGCCGTAGAACAGGGCAAGACCCGGGATCAGCATGAAGAAGACGAGAAGCGTCGCGAGGAACATGAAGGCGGTGTCGGCCTTGTCCGGCACGGGCGCGGCAGCGGCGGCCTCGGCGGCGGCCGGCGCGGCCTCCTGCGCGAAGGCGACGACCGGGAAAAGCACGGCCGTCGTGGCGGCAGCCACGCGGGAGAGGGTCTGCGAAAGCGTAAATGACGACATGTTGAAAAGGCTCCCTGATAGGCCGTTTGCTTAGAGCGCTTCGGAATCGGTTTCGCCGGTGCGGATGCGCACGGCATGGTCGATCGAGTAGACGAAGATCTTGCCGTCGCCGATCTGGCCGGTCTTGGCGGCGGATGCGATCGCTTCAACGGCCTTGTCGACGACGTCGCCGGGCACGGCGATCTCGACCTTCAGTTTCGGCAGGAAGCTGACGGCATATTCGGTGCCGCGATAGATTTCCGTATGCCCCTTCTGGCGTCCGTAACCCTTCACTTCGGTCACGGTCAGGCCCTGGATGCCGACAGCGGTGAGGGCCTCGCGCACCTCATCGAGTTTGAACGGCTTGATAATGGCCATCACAATTTTCATCTGGTTTCCCATCCTTCGTGCTTGTCCCCAGCCGGGGCCATCTCTCCTCATCGTTGGCGACATCGCGTCGACCACGACTGGAAACTACACATTCAAGGGGCGTGCCAGATTCGAACGGTCAATCTAAGATATTGAAACAAAAAGGATAAAAATAGAACCTAGGCTGCGGCGTAAAAAATCGCCACCGCGTATGGTCAAAAAATAGGCGACAATAAGATATTGGATAAAAATTAGTCAGTTGCCTTTTTCCGAATCAGCCCTTCCTGGGCGACGGAGGCAATGAGGGTGCCGTCACGGGTGAAGATCGCACCGCGGGTCATGCCGCGCCCGCCGGAGGCGGAGGGACTGTCCTGGCTGTAGAGCAGCCAGTCATCGACAACGGGCCGGCGATGGAACCACATGGCATGGTCGAGGCTGGCGACCTGCAGCGAGCGATCGAGCACCGAGGTGCCATGCGCGAAGAGCGAAGTGTCGAGCAGCGTCATGTCCGAGAGATAGGCGAGCACGGCGGCCTGCAGAGGACGCTCGGCCGGCACCGGACCGGTGGTGCGCACCCAGATGTTCTGCCGCGGCTCCAGCTTCTCGCGCGAGAAGTAATGATCGAGCGAAACCGGCCGCAGCTCGATCGGCCGCGGGCGCTGCCAGTAGGCGCGGATATGCTCCGGCGCCTCCGTCATGAAGCGCTCCTTCAGCTCCGCCTCGCCGATGAGGCTTTCCGGCTGCGGCACGTCCGGCATCGGTGTCTGGTGTTCGAAACCGTCCTCCTCGTCCTGGAAGGACGCCGTCATGAAGTAGATCGGCTTGCCGTGCTGGATGGCGACGACACGGCGCGTGGCGAAGGAGCCGCCATCGCGGACGTTTTCCACGTCGTAGATGATCGGCACGGACGGATCGCCCGGCCGCACGAAATAGGCATGCAGCGAATGGGCGAAGCGGCCCGCCTCCACCGTGCGGGTCGCCGCGACCAGCGCCTGGCCGATCACCTGCCCGCCGAACACCCGCTGCCAGCCGACCTGCGGGCTCTTGCCGCGAAACAGCCGGCTTTCCAGGCGCTCCAGGTCCAGCGTCTCCAAAAGGACATCCATGGCGGGGTTCTTCGCAGGCTGACGCGACATTTGGACGTGGCTCCGACGGTAGGAATACGGTTCCTCCTCCTCTATATAGAGGGGCAGAAGACCTCAAGCGGCCAGGAGTGCACCATGCCCGAAGCAACCATGCTCGACGTTCTTGTCGCCGGCGGTGGTTATGTCGGCCTGTCGCTGGCCGTCGCCATCAAGAAGGCCGCCCCGCATCTTGCCGTCACCGTAGTCGACGGCGCGCCGGAAAACGCCTGGCAAAAGGACGAGCGCGCCTTCGCGATCGTGGCGGCCGCCCGCAACCTGCTCGACGTCATCGGCGTGTGGAGCGAGATCGCCCCCGAGGCGGAGCCGATCCGCCGCATGGTCATCACCGATTCGCGCACGGCCGACCCCGTGCGCCCCGTCTTCCTCACCTTCGACGGTGCCGGCTCCGGCGACGACGGCGAGCCCTTCGCCCATATGGTGCCCAACCGCGCGGTGACGCGCAGCCTGCTCGGCCAGGCCGGAGCGCTCGGCATCCCCGTGCACTGGGCGACCGCCGCGGAGAGTTTTGCCACCGGGCAGCACGCCACGACAGTGCGCCTTTCCGACGGGACGGAATGCCGGACCCGCCTCCTCGTCGCCTGCGACGGCGTGCGCTCGAAACTGCGCGACATGGCCGGCATCAAGACCGTGCGCTTCGACTACGGCCAGTCCGGCATCGTCACGACGGTCGAGCACGAGCGCCCGCATGACGGCACGGCGGAGGAACATTTCCTGCCCGCCGGCCCCTTCGCCACGCTGCCGCTCGCCGGCAACCGCTCCTCGCTCGTCTGGACCGAACGCACGGAGGACGCCCGCCGCCTCGTCGAGAGCGACGATCTCGTCTTCGAGGAGGAACTGGAGCGCCGCTTCGGCCACAAGCTCGGCACACTGAAGGTCGTCGGTGGCCGCCGGGCCTTCCCGCTCGGCCTGACGCTCGCCCGCGCCTTCGTCGCGCCGCGCTTCGCGCTTGCAGGGGACGCCGCGCACGGCATCCACCCGATTTCCGGCCAGGGCCTCAATCTCGGCTTCAAGGACGTGGCGGCGCTCGCCGAGACCGTCGTGGAAGCCGACCGCCTCGGCCTCGATATCGGCGCGATCTCGGTGCTGGAGCGCTATGAGCGCTGGCGGCGCTTCGACACGGTGCGCATGGGCGTCACCACGGATGTGCTGAACCGGCTGTTCTCCAACGACGCGACGCCGCTGCGCGTGCTGCGTGATGTCGGCCTCGGCGTCGTCGATCGCCTTCCGGGGCTGAAATCCTTCTTCATCCGCCAGGCGGAAGGCACCGCCGGCGGCGGCCATCCGCGCATGCTGGTCGGGCAGCGGATCTGATCCGATGGCCAGCCTGCCGCCTAATCCTTGATTTCCCGCGCCTCGGAAACCAGCATGATCGGGATGCCGTCGCGGATCGGGTAGGCGAGCTTCGCCTTTTCCGAAACGAGTTCGCCCGCGGTGGCGTCATAGGCCAGGCGCCCCTTGGTCAACGGACAGACGAGAAGCTCGAGCAGCTTGGGATCGACGCGGCTGGTGCTGGAATTCATCACGACCGCCTATTGCAGCATCGTGTCGACGTCGCCATAGCCGCGCGCCAGCACGATCTCGGTGATGGCGATCAACGTCTCGGCCCGCGTCCTCAGGTCCGGCGCCTCCAGCAGCGCCTGCTTTTCCGCCGGGCCGTAGGGTGACATCATCGCCATGGAATTGACGAGCGTCGCATTGCTGGCGCGTTCCACGCTCTCCCAGTCGGCCTCCAGCTTGTTGGCGTCGAGATAGGCCTTGAAGGCGGAAAGCAGCGCCTCGCGATCGACGCTCTGCTCGTCGTCGCGTCCCGAAAGGTCGGTGATGAAGGGCGCGATGCGGAAGCTGCGATAGGACCTGTCGCTGCGCAACTCCTCCAGCAGGCGATAGCGGCAGACGCCGGTGAGCGACACGATGTAGCGCCCGTCGCCGGTCTCGGCGAAGGATGTGACGCGGCCGATGCAGCCGACCTGGCAGAGGGCCGGCGTCCCGGTCGCGGCGTCCTCCACGCGGTCGGCGCCGAAGACGGGTTGCACCATGCCGATCAGCCGGTGGGTGGCAAGCGCGTCGTCGAGCATGGAGAGGTAGCGCGGCTCGAAGATGTTGAGCGGCAACTGGCCACCCGGCAAGAGGAGAGCGCCCGTCAACGGAAAGACGGGGATGGCCTCAGGCAGGTCCTCCGGCTTCAGGTAACGCGCATTTCCCACATGCATGACGGTGCCTTCCCATTGCGCGCGATCCGGCTTTCACCCCCATCGACACGCCTCCCCCCGAATGTGGGGTAGGCGCGGCATTTCTCAAGGGACGCCGCGCCGTTCTCCCGGAAAAAGCCTCAGGAAAACAGGATCGACGACAGCTTGCGTCGCGCGGCGATCGTCGCCGGATCCTTCGGGCCCCAGACGTCGAAGAACTGCAGAAGCTCCCGGCGCGCACCGTCGTCGTCGAAGGCGCGATCACGCTTCATGATGAGAAGCAGGTGGTCGGCCGCCGCCTGCCGGTCGCCCTCGACATTGCGGATCTTGGCGAGCTTCAGCCGCGCCGCATGATCGTCCGGATCGAGCGCCAGCGCCTGTTCGAGCGCCGCGGGATCGCCGAGCTTGCGCGCCTCCTCGATCTGGTCAAGCTTCTTCAGCACCGCCGCGACGGCCGGATCGGCCGCAACGGCCTCCGGCAGGCTGCCGAGGATCTGGCGGGCGTTTTCCGGCTGGCCGGCGGCGATCATGCATTCGGCGATGCCGGCAAGGGCGGCCGGGTTCTCGGGGTCGGCCTGCAAGAGCGCGCCGTAGAGATCGGCCGCGCCGGCAAGGTCGCCCGCGTCGAAGAGGGTTTTCGCCTCGGCCAGCAGCGCCTCGATCTCGGCCTTCTCATCCGCGCCCGCGGGGCCGGCGACCTTGTCGATGAAGTCGCGGATCTGGCTTTCCGGCACCGCGCCCATGAAGCCGTCGACCGGGCGGCCGGCGACGAAGGCGACGACGGCGGGGATCGACTGGATGCCGAGCTGGCCGGGAATGGAGGGATGATCGTCGATGTTGAGCTTGACGAGCTTCACGCGGCCGGCACCCTCCCGCACAACCTTCTCGATGACCGGCTGGAGCTGCTTGCAGGGGCCGCACCAGGGCGCCCAGAAATCGACGAGAACGGGCTGCTGGCGCGAGGCCTCCAGCACGTCGCGGGAAAAGTTCGCCGTCGTCGTGTCCGTGACGAGGTCATCCGCCGGTGCAGCGCCGCCGAAGCTCGCCGAGACGTTCATCTGGCCGCCATAGGACGATGCGTAGGGGTTGTCGCCTGCACTCATGGGTCTCTCCTGTGGCGCCGGGCGCCTCGATGTCGTGTCTGTGCCCCAGATCGTATGTCAGGCCGTGACTTTCAAGACAAGCGGCGCGTGGCCTGTCGCCTCGATGAAGCGCAGCAGGTCCTTTGACGCGATCGAGGTCGTCGCGTCGTTCCTGAGCGGATGGCCGTTGATCGTGTCGAAGGCCATCAGGTCCTCATCGACGATGATCTTCACCTTGCCTTCCGTGTCGTTGATCGCCCCGAAGGCAGTGACGGCGCCGGGAATGACGCCGAGATATTCCATCAGCTTCTCGGGCCTGCCGAAGGAGACGCGGCTCGCTGCGCCGATGAGTGAATGCACCGTCTTCAGGTCCACCGTCGCATGCTCCTCGACGGTCATCAGGAAATAGTTGTCCTTCTTGTCCTTCACGAAGAGGTTCTTCGTGTGGCCGCCGGGAATTTCGTCGCGCAGCGCCACCGATTCGGCGACGGTGAAGACCGGCGCATGCTCCTTCGTGCTGTGGGCGATGCCCAGATCGTCGAGAAACCGGAAAAGATCCCTGTCGGTCTTCGGCTGCGCTTCGCTCATTGTCCTGCTCGTCCCCGCTCGATTGCTGTCCCTCCGCTGATAGGGCTTCGCCCCCGCAAGCGCAACCGCCCGGAAATCCGGGGCTTTGAAACTCTCTCGATTTTTTTCTTCAAAATCTGACATTTCCCTGTTGCATTTGAAAATGCCTTGGGCCATATACCGCCCGTCGCCGCAACGCAGCGACCTTCGGCCACCAACTACCCCAGGCCGTCGACGATGAGCGGGTGTAGCTCAGGGGTAGAGCACAACCTTGCCAAGGTTGGGGTCGGGCGTTCGAATCGCCTCACCCGCTCCATTTTCTCCAAGACCTTCAAAGCCTCGGTTTTCCGGGGCTTTTGTGTTTTTCCGCCGCGGCTGGCACGAGGCGTTCACGGCTCTCGCAAGCCAGGGTTCCTCACACGGCTGCGAATTCGTCAGGCGATGCGATCCGCTCTGCAGCGAGCAATTGCGCCGACAATCCCGTTCGTTGTAGATATTTTCCGCCTGCTTGATTTTGGAGGAGACGCGCATGGACCGATATACGGGCGGTTGTCTGTGCGGAAACGTCCGCATCGTAGCCTCGGGCAGGCCATACCGGGTCGGCCTTTGTCACTGTCTCGATTGCCGCAAGCATCACGGGGCCCTTTTTCAGGCTTCCGCGATATTCCCGCAGGATGCGGTGACGATCGACGGCGAAACGCGCGACTACGCCGGGCGGTTCTTCTGTCCCCGATGCGGCTCGTCCGTTTTCGCCCGCACCGCAGACGAGATCGAAGTGAACCTCGGATCCCTGGATGCCCCCGACCAGCTGATGCCAACCTACGAAAGCTGGATCATCCGTCGCGAGTCCTGGTTGCCG
>CAMLOC010000158.1 GCA_946481465.1 uncultured Shinella sp.
CCGGGAACCAGTATTCGACGCCCGAGACCATGACGTTCATGACGTATTTCTCGCCCGGCTTGCAGCGGAACGGGTTCTCCGTTTCGGCCGCCGCGGAACCGGCAAAAAGCGTCGTCGCAAGGACCGCCATCGCGGTCGTCGTCAGAAAAGTGCGCAAGTATCCTCCTCGGGGCGCTAGCCCCTCCCAAAAAGCCCGTGGGCGTCGTTTCGACGCCGGTGATCTCCGTGAAGACCGGAATTCCTCCTCGAAGTCCGGTATGGGCAACTAATCGCAATGCAAAGGGAGTGTCAATATAATTCAGACAATGAAATATATTTCATACCGAAAGGCTGAAATCAAGCCCGGCGCCTGAAATATCTTTCACCCCTTCGCGACGGCCGCCACCGACGCGGCAAAGACCGGATCGGCCATCAGCGCGCGGCAGCGGGCGAAGCGCCCGTCCGCATAGGCGCGGAAATCGGCGGCCGGATTGCCGTTGGCAAGCTGGATCAGCCCCCAGAGCGTCCAGAGCAGGTCGCACATCGCCTTGTAGATGACGATCCGGCCGCGCTCGGCCGGCTTGGGCGCGCCGCCGAAATAGGCGCGGATCATCGCGTCTTCCTGCTCCCCGTCGAACTCCGCCTCCACCGCGAGATCGCCGAGGTCCCACATCGGGTCGTTCATGCCGGAATATTCCCAGTCGACGATCCACATGCGGTCGCCCGTATCGAGAAAATTCTCGCAGAGCGGGTCGCAATGGCAGGCGACGACGGGCAGCGGATGGGCGGCGAGCGCGGCGCGTACCGTTTCGGCTTCGCGCAGGCCCTCGTGATAGCCGTCCGGCAGGGCGACGTCCTTGGTGGAAAGCACGGCAAGGTAGTCGTCGATCATCGCGAAGAGCTCGAAGCGCGCCGGGAAGACCGCGCCGCTGTCGTGCAGGCGCCGTAAGGCCTCGCCTGCCCGCGCCGGCGCGCCGGGAATGGCCTTGAAGCCCTCCGGCGTCATGGTCGTCGCGCCGGGAATGAAGCGGGTGACCATCAAGCCCGACGCCGCATCCGCATGAAAAACCTCCGGCCCCACGCCGACGCGCGCCGCTTCCCTTGCCGCAACGGCCTCGTTGGCGCGGTCGATATATTCCTCCGTGCCCCTGCCCGGCACGCGCAGGCACCACGCGCCGACGCGGAAGACGAGGTTGGTGAGGCCGCCGAGCCGCTCCACCGGGCCGTCATGGCCTGCCAGAAGGGGAATTTTCGCGATCGCATCCAGCGCCTGCCGCTCTTCGCTCATGAACACCTCCTTTTGGCCAGCCGCGACGGTTTCACTGATTCCGGCCTTTCGCTATCATCATCCGAACACGGGGAGAAAGACCATGGCAAACGGACATCACGAGGGTGCGCTCGGCGCGGTCTACAATGCAACCGGCACGCAGGAGGTCGCCGCCCTCTACGACGGCTGGGCCGAGACCTACGACGCCGACATGGCGAGCGCCGGCTACCGTCATCCGTCGATCTGCCTGGCGCTTCTTGCGCGCCACCTGCCGCGCGGCGCCGCGCCGCTCCTCGATGCCGGCGCCGGCACCGGGCTCATCGGCGAATGGCTGGCGATCCTCGGCTATGCCCATGTCGAGGGCCTCGACATTTCCGAGGGCATGCTTCAGCGGGCGGCGGAGAAGGCGGTCTATGCCGCCCTGCACCGCGCCGCCCTCGGCAATCCCCTGCCCTTCCCGGATGGGCATTTCGCCGGCATCGTCTCGGCCGGCGTCTTCACCTCCGGCCATGTCGGCGCGGAGGGGCTTCCCGAACTCATCCGCATCACGCGGCCGGGCGGCGTCCTCGTCCTGACGGTGAAGAACACGCTGTGGAACGACGGTTTTTCCGACCGGCTCGCGGAACTGGAAAGAGACGGCATCCTCGAACGGGCGGAGGAAACCGCGCCCTATGTCTCGATGCCCGGCGAGACGGGCACCGTGCCGAGCCGCGGCGTGGTGCTGAAGGTGCTGCGCCACGCCTGAGAGGGGATCGGCGCGCAAGGACCGGCCTCCCGGTGCGCCCACCGGGATCAGGCCTTCACCCGCGCGCCGGCCGGGTCGTAGAGCGGCTCGAGGTGGATCTTCGCCGGCGTGCGCTCCATGGCGACGACGAGTTCGTAATCGCCGCCCGTCAGGAAATCGTCGTCCACGCCCTCGGCGCGGCGCACATAGCCGTAGCCGACATTCTTGCCGAGCGTATAGCCGTAGCCGCCGCTGGTGAGGTAGCCGACGGGCTCGCCGTTGCGCAGGATCGTCTCGCGGCCGACGAGCACGATATCGGGATTGTCGACCGTGAAGCCGGCCAGCGCCTTCTTGCGCTTTTCGCCCTGCAGGGCCTCCAGCGCCCGGCGGCCGAGGAAGTCCGTGTTCTTGCGCAGCTTCACCGCCCAGCCGAGGCCGGCGTCGAAGGGCGTGTCGTTCGGCGTGATGTCGGATCCCCAGGCGCGATAGCCCTTTTCGAGGCGCAGCGATTCCAGCGCGCGATAGCCGACCGGGCGGATGCCGAACGGAGCGCCGGCCGCCATCAGCGCGTCGAAGACCGTGCCGATGGCCTCGATCGGCACATGCAGCTCCCAGCCGAGTTCGCCGACATAGGTGACGCGCAGCGCCCGCACGACATGGCCGGCAAGCACGATCTCCCGCACATGGCCGAAGGGGAAGCCGGCATTGGAGACATCGGCATCGGCAAGCGCGGCCAGCACGTCGCGCGCCTTCGGCCCCATCAGCGAGAGCGTGCCGAAATCCTCCGTCACGTCGCGGAGCGTCACGTCGAAGCCGGCGGGAAGATGGTCCGTGATCCAGCCGAGATCGTGGGTGCGGAAGCCCGTGCCGGTGACGATGTAGAACTTCTCCTCGGCCAGCCGCGCCACCGTCAGGTCCGCCTCGATGCCACCGCGGGTGTTGAGGAGCTGCGTATAGGTCAGCCGCCCCACCGGCTTGCCGACATCGTTGGCGCAGATCCAGTCGAGCGCCTTCAGCGCGTCCGGTCCCGTCATCTCGTATTTGGCGAAGGAGGACTGGTCGAAGATGCCGACGGCCTCGCGCACATGGCGATGCTCATCGCCGACCGTGGAGAACCAGTTCTGCCGGCCCATCGAATAGACGTCCCGCGCCTCCATGCCCTTCGGCGCGAACCAGTTCGGCCGCTCCCAGCCGAGCTTGGAGCCGAACACCGCACCATGCGCCTTCAGCCGCTCGAAGAGCGGCGAGACGACGCGCGGGCGGCCGCTCTCGTATTCCTCGTGCGGGAAGCCGATCGTGTAGTGCTTGCCGTAGGCCTCCAGCGTGCGGTCGAGCACCCATTGGCGGTCGCGGTGCATGCCGGAAAAGCGGCGGATATCGACCACCCAGAGATCGAGCGGCGCCTCGCCGTCGACGACCCACTGCGCCAGCACCCAGCCCGCCCCGCCGCCGGACGCGATGCCGAAGGCGTTGAAGCCCGCGCCGACGAACATGTTGGCGCATTCCGGCGCCACGCCGAGAATGAAGTTGCCGTCGGGCGTAAAACTCTCCGGCCCGTTGATCATCTGCTTGACGCCGACCTTCTCCAGCGCCGGCACGCGGGCGATCGCCTCCACCATATGCTGCTCGAAATGGTCGAAATCGTCGTCGAAGAGCCGGTAGGCCCACTCGTCCGGCACATCGCCGGTCGTCCAGGGCTGCGGGTTCGGCTCGTAGCCGCCCATGACGAGCCCGCCGACCTCCTCCTTGAAATAGGTGCGGCGGTCGGGATCGCGGATCGTCGGCGCATCGGTGGCGAGCCCCGGCACGGTCTCCGTGATGATGTACTGGTGCTTGACCGGCTGCAGCGGCACGTTGATACCGGCCATCGCGCCCACCTGCCGCGCCCATTGGCCGGCGCAGTTCACGACTTTTTCGCACGCGATGTCGCCGAGCGTCGTGCGCACGCGGCGGATGCGGCCGTCCTCGATGTCGAAACCCGTGACGCGCACGTTCTCGACGATCGTCGCGCCATGCATGCGCGCGCCCCTGGCAAGCGACTGGGTGATATCGGAGGGGCTCGCCTGGCCGTCCGTCGGCAGCCAGCTTGCGCCGACGAGGTCGCCGACCTCCATCAGCGGCCACATCGCCTTGACCTCCTGCGGCGTCAGGAGGTGCATGTCCATGCCAAAACTCCTGGCCGTGGTGGCGAGGCGGCGGAACTCCGTCCAGCGATCCCGGTCGGTGGCAAGGCGCAGGCATCCCGTCATCTTCCAGCCGGTCGCAAGGCCCGTCTCGGCTTCGAGGCCCTTGTAGAGATCGACGGAATATTTCAGCACCCGGGTAATCGAGGCCGAGGAGCGGAGCTGGCCGACGAGGCCGGCCGCATGCCAGGTCGAGCCCGAGGTCAGCGTGCCCTGCTCCAGGAGGATCACGTTCGCCTTGTGGTCGCGGGCGAGATGATAGGCCGTCGAGCAGCCGATGATGCCGCCGCCGATGACAACGATCTCAGCATGGGATGGCAGGGTCATTTGGCGTGTTTCCCGTATTTTGTTCTGTAGTGGTCGAGCGCCCTGTCGAGGCGATCGAGATTTTCGGCCGTGTAGCCGACATAGTCGGCGCCGGGCGCTGTGAGGTGAAGTTCGGAGACCATGCTCCACATCGCCTCGCGCAGGAGCGAGGCGCATTGCATGGCGGCATGCGAGCGCAGGATCGCCGGGTCGGGCGCGCCTGCGAAATAGGCGGCGAGGAAATCCTCCGCCGCGTCGGGCGAAAGCCCTGCATTGGAGGTGGCGCCGGCAAGGTCGAACATGGCGGTGGAGAAGCCGGCATATTCGAAATCGATCAGCCAGAGACGGTCGCCGTCGTCCAAAATATTGGCCGGCAGCAGGTCGTTGTGCGCGAAGACGATCGGCAGCGGCGCCTGCGCCGCCTCCAGCTCCTCGGCAAGCGCGAGATAGCCCGGAAGGTGCGGCTTCATGCGGCTGCCGCCCTCCCTCAGCGTGCGGGCATAGTCACGCACCACATGGAAAGGCCAGAAGAGGAAGGCGGTGCCGCTCACCTCCTGCGGCATCTCGTCGTGGAACCGCCGCAGCAGGTCCGCCACCCGCCGCCGCTCGGCGGCAACGTCCTCGGCGCCATAGGTCTTCGCACCGAGGAAGGCCGAGACCATGACGCCGGGCTCGGCGTAGCGCACTTCCGGGCCGAAGCCGGCCGCATGGGCCGCCCGCGCCGTCATCAGCTCCCGCTCGCGGAAGACGTGGTGGAAGGGATAATCCCGGCCGAAGCGCACGACATGGCGTCCCGCCGCATCGTGGACGAGGTAGCTCTCGTTGCTGATGCCGCCCTTCAAGGGTGCGATCTCGATACGGCCCGCCCAGCAGGGCAGCGCGCGGATGCGGTCCTCGACGGCGCGGCTGGGCTCGACGGGACCGTCCATCAGCTCACCCTCTCGCGGATACGGTTCGCGCCGGCGGAGATCAGCCGGTCGGCGATGATGGCGATGAAGGCGACGGAGAGGCCGGCGACAAGGCCGCGGCCGGTATCGGCCTTGGTGAGCGCGATATAGACTTCCTGCCCGAGATCGCGCGTGCCCACCAATGCCGTGATGACCAGCATGGAGAGGGCGAACATGATCGTCTGGTTGAGGCCGAGCAGGATTTCCGGCAGCGCCAGCTTCAGCTTGATCTTGGCGAGGATCTGCCCCGGCGTGCAGCCCATGGCGCGGCCGGCCTCCACCACGCGCGGATCGACGCGCTGGAGGCCGAGCACCGTGTAGCGGATCGCCGGCACGACGGCATAGGCGACGACGGCGATCATGGCGGTGAAATCGCCGACCCTGAACAGCATGACGACGGGCATCAGATAGACGAAGGAGGGCAGCGTCTGCAGCGTGTCGATGACGAGCTGGAGCCAGCGCCACAGCCGCGCGCGCTCGGCGGCGAGGATGCCGAGCGGCACGCCGATCAGGCAGGCGAAGACGACGGAGATGCCGCAGAGATAGACGGTGATCATCGCCTTCTCCCATTGCCCGGTCGCTGCGATCAGGAAGGACAGCGCGCCGACCAGCACGGCAAGGCGAAGGCCGCCCAGCCGGTAGCCCGAAAGCGCCAGCAGCGCGACGACGCCGGCCCAGGGCAGGTCGCCGAGCAGCCGCTTCAGCGGCACGAGGATGTTCAGGAGGATGACGTTGCGGATCGCCTCCAGCGCGTCGAAGAAATTGATGTTGATCCAGCGCACCACCTCGGACCAGAAGGTGCCGGTGGAGACCTGCCAGCTTTCCGGAAAGCTCTGGAGCGCCGGCACGGCAAGCCCGGCGAGGAAGGTCGTAACGACGATGGCGAGCGCGGCGACGAGATAGGGATGGCGGGAGACGAAGCCGCCGCCTGCCGGGATCCCTGCCGCGGGCTTGCCGGCCTTTTCCGCATAGGCCTGGCTCAACCGGTCGAGCGCCACGGCGAGCGCGACGATGGCAAGCCCCGCTTCGAGGCCTGCGCCGATATCGAGGCGGCGCAGCGCGGCGAGCACGTCGAAGCCGAGGCCGCCGGCGCCGATCATCGAGGCGATGATGACCATGTTGAGCGACAGCATGATGACCTGGTTGACGCCGACCATCAGGCTGTCCTTGGCGGACGGCACCATGACCTTCCAGGTCATCTGCCGCCGGCTGCAGCCGACCATGTTGCCGAGGTCGCGGATTTCCGCCGGCACGGAGCGCATGGCGAGGATCGTGACGCGCGCCATCGGCGGCAGGGCGTAGATCAGCGTCGCGACGATGGCCGCCGTCGGCCCGAAGCCGAAGAAGACGAGCACGGGCACGAGATAGGCGAAGACCGGGATCGTCTGCATGAGATCGAGCACGGGAACCAGCATCCGCTCGAAGACGGGCCAGCGCCAGGCGGCAAGGCCGAGCAACAGGCCGGCAACGACGCCGATGGGCACGGCGACGACGATCGAGGCGAGCGTCACCATGGCGCTCGTCCACTGGCCGAAGACGGCGAGGAAGCCGAAGCAGGCCGTGACGAGCGCGGCGAGCCGCGCGCCGCCGGCATGGTGGCCGATCAGAGCGACGATGGCGAGCACGGCAAGCCACGAGAGCGGCGGCAGGTGCTGCACCGCGCTCGAACCCTGCCCCGACAGGAGCCCGCTCGAAAGCAGGCCGAGCGCCAGCCGGTAGGGCATGTCGATGATATCGGCGAGGAAGCGGGTGAGGTCCGTGAAGGTGAAGAGGCCGAAGCTCGCCTCGTCCACCAGCCATTTCGTCGCCCTGCCGATCCAGCGCGCCGCCGGGATCTCCCATGCGCGCGGATAGGTGAAGGCCCATTTCGCAAGACCCTCGCCGAACTGCCAGAAGAGGACGAAGAGGGCGAGCGCTACGGGCCACAGCCAGCGTGCGCGCGCCGCCCCGCGCGCGGCCGGGCTTTCCGGGATCGGCTCGGAGACGGGCTGGAGGACGGGGAAGGAGGCGCCCATGCCGTCAGCCCCGCATCATCACGTCGACGACCGCCGCGCGGTCGAGGAGGCCGACGGGCGCGCCCGCCCCGTCCAGGGCGGCGAGCGTCTCCGCGCCGCGTGAAAAGAGCGGCGC
>CAMLOC010000159.1 GCA_946481465.1 uncultured Shinella sp.
CCGACGGCTTCCTCGAAAACGGCCTGCGGCCCTGGCTCTTCGAGGAGGCGATCAAGGACACGGACATCAAGCTGACGTTGCGCATGCACGAGCGCTACGACCATTCCTACTACTTCATCTCCACCTTCATGGACGATCACCTGAAATGGCATGCCGAACGCCTCGGCTGAGCCCGTGCCATGGCGGGGGCGCATGGCTGGCATGCCGCCCCCGTCCTTGCCCTTTGCCGCTCCCGCCCTATAATCCGCCGCGGTAGACGGCTACCGCCGGAGCGCATCCGGTCACGACCGCGGGGACGGCCTCGCTCCTTTCTGATGGAGTGGGCAATGCCCTGGATCTACCTCACCCTCGCCGGCCTGTTCGAAATCGGCTGGGCAATCGGCCTCAAATATACCGATGGCTTCACGAAGCCCCTGCCGACGGTGCTCACCGCCGGCTCGATGGTCGTTTCCATCGTGCTCCTCGGCCTTGCCGTGAAGACGCTGCCGATCGGCACGGTCGGCACGGTTATGCTCGGCATCTTCCTCTTCGCCGAGCCGGTGACCGCCATGCGCATGGGCTGCATCGCCCTCATCGTCACCGGCATCCTCGGCCTGAAATTCGCCGCTTAAAGCAATAATCGCGGCAGGACAAAAGGCTGGAGCGCGTTCGCGATCGGAAGATCGCGGACGGCTCTAACGGCGATTGTCGAGCGCGAAGGCTCCGGGGCCTGCGGCCGTCAGGTACAGGAAGACGAAGCAGAACAGGATCGCGGCGTCGCCGCGATTGTTGACCGGGAAGAAACTCTGCGGCGCATGGGCCATGAAATAGGCGACCGCCATGAAGCCGCAGAGCACCAGGGCCGCAGGCCGGGTGAAGAGGCCGAGAAGAATGAGAACGCCCCCGACGATCTCCAGCGCGCCGGCCACCCCGATCAGGTTCATCAGGTCGCCGAAAGGCTGTTCCGCCGGCGGGAAATCGAAGAATTTCTGCGTGCCGTGCTCGATGAAGAGCAGCGCCGTCATGATGCGCAGCGCGGCGAGCGCCTGCGGCCGGTAGGCGGATAGTCCTTCGAACATGCCGTTCACTCCTCTCCTCTTCAGCGGGAGGGGAATGGTATCACGCTTCCGCGCGGATTCGCCAAGCCATCAGTCGCAGCTGATCGCCTGCGTGACGACGCAGGGCGCGATCTTCTTCGCCGAGCCTTCCGGCAGCGCGCGCGAGCGCACGTTCAGCGCCGCCTCGGTGGGAATGACCAGCGGGCGTTTCTGCCCGCCCGAACGGGTCTCGACGGTTGCCGTGGTCGCCGGGCGGCGCTTGCCGCCGGCATATTTACGGCCCTTGCCGGGGCGCTTGCCATGAAAAACCTTGCCGGCCGCGACCGGTGCGAGATGATAGGCGAGCGCCACGCGCTTGGCGATGGCGTCGCCGAGCGCGGCTTCGCGGCCCTTCTGCCTGGGCGGCATGAAGCTGTTGATCGTCAGCGTCCGGCTCGACGACGTGCCGGGGCCGCTCAGCGTGACCGTCACCCGTGCGGTGCTCTGGCCGTCGCGGCCTTCCCTGACGCCGGCAACCCGCACGTCCATCGTCGCACGGTCGATCGCCACCGCCCGGCGCGTCGCCCTGGCGGAGCGCTTCAGGTGCTCGCCGGTGCGCTTCAGCACCGTGGCGGATGCGCTGTCGTCGCCGCTGACGACGATCTTGCGGATGTCGCGGACCGGAAAGGCCTCGTCGGCGCCGGCGGCAAGGGGGGTGGAGAACAGAAGGCTGGCGGAAAGAAGCGTGCGAACAAGGAACTGCATGAAAATACCGGTATGCGATGGCGGATGCGGCCGCGCCAAAATGGTGCGGACCGCTTAAAAAAGTCTTTCAGCGCGGAATGTCGGCGAGTACCGCGGCGGCGACGTCCATTTCCGCCCGGCGCAGTTCGCGGCGGCGGAAGGCTTCCTCGTCCGTGCCCCAATGCTCGATCTGCCAGTCCTCGTCGACATGGGCGAGCGTCCAGGCCCGGTCGGCGTCGATGACGCCCTCGGCGAGCGCCAGCGCCAGCAGGGCCGAGCCGGTGAGCGTCGTCACCGTATGGAGGCAGGCGAGCGCCAGCGGATCGCGGAAGGCGGAGAGCGCCCTGGAAAAGGCCTCGATCGCCGGGATCGGCTGCTCCTGGTGCATCACGCCCTCGACGAGGATGAAGCGCGCGCCCCTCGCCTCGCCCGCCCAGCGGAGGATCGGGTCCCAGCCCTCGCGCTGCCGCTCGACGAGCCCTGCCGGCGAATCCGCCCGGTAGCAGAGCATGTCCGTGCCGGCAAAGCGCACGATCTCGTCGAAGACCGCGTCGAAATTCTCCGCCACGCCGTCGACGGCCGTGTTGACGAGGCGCGTCACCGGCATCTTCGCCGGATCGATCTCCTCGCCCTGCCCGTCCCATTCGGCGACGAGCCGGTCGGCGATCGGCCGGGCGGGCACGGCGAGCAGCTTCTTGCCGGGCGTGCGCACCGGGCGGCCGTCGAGCAGGATGCGATGCCCCTCCTCCACCGCATCCGTCGAGACGGCCTTGTAGAAGCGCTTCGGCAGCGGGCGCTTCATCTGGATCTGCGCGCGGCGCACCGGATCGGGATCGCTCATCGCATCGGAAAGGTCGCTCAGGATGTCACGCATCGGAAATCTCCAGCCATTCGAGAAGGTCGGCGGGCGTGCGCAGGATGTGGTCCGCCCCGGCCTCGACCAGTTCGGGGACGGTGGCATAGCCCCAGGAAACGCCGATCGCCGAAGCGCCGGCCGCCTTCGCCATCTGCATGTCGTAGATCGCATCGCCGATGACGACCGTGCGGGCCGCATCGATGCCCGCCTCGCTGCAGCATTCCGTCACCATGGCCGGATGCGGCTTGGAGGGGCAGTCGTCCGCCGTGCGCGAGACGAAGAAGGTCCGGTCGAAGCCGTGTGCGGCGCGGATCAGGTCGAGGCCGCGGCGGGATTTTCCGGTCACCGCGCCGAGGATCAGGTCGTCCTGCCGTTCCAGGCGCGCCATCATGGCGGATATGCCGGGAAAGAGCGGCTCCTGGAAGCCGGGCTCGGTGCGCACGCCGGAATAGGTCGCCTTGTAGTGCGCGGTCATCGCCAGCGCCTCGTCGTCGACATGGGGCTTGCCCTGCATGCGGGCGATGGCGATATCGAGCGTCAGGCCGATGATCGCCTTGGTCTCGGCAATATCCGGCCGCGCATGGCCGAAATCGACAAAGGTGCGCGCCATGACCTCGTGGATCAGCCCGGCGCTGTCGACCAGCGTGCCGTCGCAATCGAAGAGAACGAGCCGCATCAGTCTTCCTCGTCCGCGGCGTTCTGGTCGAAGCCGAAGAGGTTCCAGGTCTGCACCATGTGCGGCGGCAGCGGCGCGGTGACGCGCAGGCGCCCGCCGGACGGATGCGGGATATCGATATGGCGCGCGTGAAGATGCAGGCGGTTCTGCACGCCGCCCGGAAACGGCCAGTTGATGTCCGCCTCGAAATATTTCGGATCGCCGAGGATCGGGTGGCCGATATGGGCGGCATGGACGCGCAGCTGGTGCGTGCGGCCGGTATAGGGCTCCATCTCCAGCCAGGCGAAGTTCTGCCCGGCCTGCTCGACGACGCGGTAGAAGGAGACGGCGTGGTCCGCGCCGTCCTCGCCGTGCTTGGCGATGCGCATGCGATCACCGTCGGGCGTCTGTTCCTTGACCAGCCAGGTGGAGATCTTGTCCTCGCGCTTCTTCGGCACGCCCTTGACCAGCGACCAGTAGGTCTTCTTGGTGTCGCGCTCGCGGAAGGCGGCGGTCAGCTTCTGCGCCGCGCCGCGCGTGCGGGCGATGACGAGCACGCCCGACGTATCGCGGTCGAGACGGTGGACCAGGCGCGGCTTCTCGCCCTTCTGGCTCGTCCAGGCCTCCAGCATCTTGTCGATGTGCCGGGTGACGCCCGAGCCGCCCTGCACGGCGATGCCGGCCGGCTTGTTGAGCACGAAGACCTTGTCGTCCTCATGCAGGAGCATGCGGGCGAGCAGTTCGCCGTCGGGGGAATGTTTCAGGTCGCGGCCGGCGATGGGGCCGGCCTTCGGCCCCTTGGCATCCACGTCCATCGGCGGGATGCGGACCATCTGGCCGGGCTGCACGCGGGTGTCGCTCTTGGCCCTGCCGCCGTCGACGCGCACCTGGCCGGAGCGCAGCAATTTCTGCAGCTGGCCGAAGCCGAGGCCCGGATAGTGGATCTTGAACCACCGGTCGAGCCGCATGCCCGCCTCGTCGTTCTCCACCTGCTTGTGTTCGATGCCTGCCATCTTCGCCTTCTTTCGTTGCGCCGTGCTTTAGCGCAAGAACGGGCGAAGGGGAATATTGGAAACGGCGCGTCAGAAGGCGCGGAAGGTCAACGTGGTCAGCGAGCGCACGATGCCGGGAATGGAGGCGACGTGGTCGTTGATGAACTTGCCGATATCCTCCTCGCTGTCGACATAGATCTTCAGGAGAAGGTCGTAGTCGCCGCTCGTCGAATAGAGCTCCGAAATGAGTTCCGTAGCGTAAAGCGCGTCGGCCACTTCATAGGTTTTGCCCGGAGCGCATTGCAATTGCACGAAAATCGGCTTCATCGGTCCTCCCGCGCCATCGGCGGCATGCTTGTTCCCGCCCGATTCCGGCGGGGTTCGACACCTCTTATGGCGGAATTCCGCCGGCAAAGGCAAGGCCGGCCGAAAGCCGCGCGATCCGTTAAAATTCGATGAAAATGCAACTATCGCACTTCATATCTGTGAAAGATGCAACTGTTAGATTGTGACAACACAACCAACTCCGTTGAACGCCATGACACAGATCGTGACAGTTTCGCCGGCAACGGCCGCCTATGCATCGCTCGGGATGCGATCGCAGACGCGCGCAAACACCCTTTTCGAGGAGCGCATCCACGCCTGGAGCGAGGAGGCCAAGGTGCGCGGCGATGCCCGCGCGATCGCCGCCCTCAACGTCATCCATCCGCCGGCGCTCGCGCTGGCGCTGATCACCGCCCCGGGAAGCACGCCGCAGGTGACGGTCGCCGAGGCGCAGCGCCTCTATGACGAGAACGAACTGCCCACCCTGCCGGACCCCGCCTGATCCTCCCCGAGAAACAGCCGTCCTCCAACCTGCAGCCCCTTCGGGGGCTTTTCTTTTGGAACACGTTTTCCCCGGCCTTTCCCGCTACGACAAAAATTCGCTTGGTAGCGACGCAACGCTCTTGCCAAAGCGCCGGCAAGGCCGTTATCTGGATGCAACCTCGCTGGGAGAAGCCGGCCGTCCGAACACGGGCATGGCCGGTGCCGAAGGAGCAACCGCCCCGGAAACTCTCAGGCAAAAGGACCAGCAAGGTGCCGTCGGAACTCTGGAGAGAAGCGTTTTTCGAGCGCTCGCCGAAGGGATAACAATCTCAGGCGAAGGGACAGAGGGGGCTCAGGAGAGCGGCGCGAAAGCGCCGGTATTGTGAGCCGGTGCCCGCTGGATCGTGGGCGCCACAAGACTGGAGGGCGCCTTTTGGACGGATCGTCTGAACTCAAGAAAACCCCGCTTCACGCGCTGAACCTGTCGCTCGGCGCCCGCATGGTGCCGTTCGCCGGCTATGAGATGCCGGTGCAATATGCGGCCGGCGTCATGAAGGAACACCTGCACACCCGAGCCGCTGCCGGCCTTTTCGACGTGTCCCATATGGGCCAGGTCACCGTGCGCGCCCGCTCCGGCGACAATGCGGACGCCGCCCGGGCGCTCGAAACGCTCGTGCCGGTCGATGTCGTCGGCCTTGGCGAGGGCCGCCAGCGCTACGCCCTCTTCACCAATGAGGACGGCGGCATCCTCGACGACCTGATGATCGCCAATCGCGGCGACCATTTCTACGTCGTCGTCAACGCTGCCTGCAAGGAGGCGGATTTCGCCCATATGCAGGCGAAGATCGGCGAGACCTGCGAACTGACGCTGCACGACGACCGCGCGCTCATCGCCCTCCAGGGCCCGCATGCCGAGGCCGTGCTCGCCGAACTGTGGGCGGACGTCTCGTCCATGCGCTTCATGGACGTGCGTGCCTGCGACCTGCACGATGCCGACTGCATCGTCTCGCGTTCGGGCTATACGGGCGAGGACGGTTTCGAGATTTCCATTCCCGCCAGCCTTGCCGAAGCGGTCTGTCGCCGCCTGCTCGATCATCCGGACGTGCTGCCGATCGGCCTTGGCGCGCGCGATTCGCTGCGCCTCGAAGCCGGCCTCTGCCTTTACGGCAACGATATCGACACCACGACGACGCCGGTGGAAGCCGGCCTCGAATGGGCGATCCAGAAGGTGCGCCGCACGGGCGGCGAGCGCGCCGGCGGCTTTCCGGGCGCTTCCGTCATCCTCGATCAACTCGACAACGGCGCATCCCGCCGCCGCGTCGGCCTGAAGGCGGAAGGCCGGGCGCCGGTGCGCGGCGGCGCGGTGCTCGCCACCGATGCCGAGGGCGAGGACGTCGTCGGCACCGTCACCTCCGGCGGCTTCGGCCCCAATGCCGACGGCCCCGTCGCCATGGGCTACGTCGCCAAGTCGGCGATGGCGCCCGGCACCCAGCTCTATGCCGGCGTGCGCGGCAAATTCCTGCCCGTCACCGTCGCGGCCATGCCCTTCGTCAAGAACACCTTCAAGCGCTGACCCATGATGACGCCCGCCGTGCTGTCGCCCCTCACCCCAACCCTTTCCCTGCAAGCGGGGAGAGGGCGTGGAAGCGCCGCGGCAAGTCCCCTTCGCCCCGCTTGCGGGGAGAAGGTGCCGGCAGGCGGATGAGGGGCGAAGCAGACACCGAACTTTTATTCAGAGAGGAACGACCATGCTGAAATTCACCGAAGAACACGAGTGGCTGAAGATCGAGGGCGGCGTCGCGACCGTCGGCATCACGGTGCACGCGGCCGAACAGCTCGGCGACCTCGTCTTCGTGGAACTCCCCGAAGTCGGCGCGACCTTCGACAAGGGCGGCGATGCGGCAACCGTCGAGAGCGTCAAGGCGGCTTCCGACGTCTATTGCCCGCTCGACGGCGAGATCGTCGAGATCAACGAGGCGATCACCGCCGATCCCTCCCTCGTCAACAGCGACCCGCAGGGCGCCGGCTGGTTCTTCAAGCTGAAGCTCGCCAACCCCGCCGATGCGGATGCCCTGATGGACGAGGCCGCCTACAAGGAGCTTGTCGGCTGATGTCTCTCCCCAAGGATTTCGCCTTTACCGACTACCAGCCCTACGATTTCGCCAACCGTCGCCATATCGGCCCCTCGCCGAAGGAGATGGAGGCGATGCTGAAGGTGATCGGCTATGACAGCCTGGATGCGCTGATCGACGACACCGTGCCGAAATCGATCCGGCAGGAAAAGCCGCTCGAATGGGGCGCGCCGATGACCGAGCGCGAGGCGCTCGACAAGCTGCGCGAGACCGCCAACCGCAACAAGAAACTCGTCTCGCTGATCGGCCAGGGCTACTACGGCACGATCACCCCGCCGGTCATCCAGCGCAACATCCTGG
>CAMLOC010000160.1 GCA_946481465.1 uncultured Shinella sp.
CGGCGCCGATGCCGCCTGGCGCATCAGCCGGCGCGAGGAGAATGACGGCCTCGTGGTCAAGACCGATTACCAGGCGATGGCCGCCCAGCCGCTCGGCGCCGATGCCGCCGCCGCCGCGCTCCAGCCGGATGCGCCCCCCGAGGCGTGCATCGAGGACACGACGACGCCGGAATGGCGTTGAGGCCCTGAGGGTTCTATCCTTGCAGGGTCTGGTGCCGCATGGCCGCCCGGCGCTTCAGTTCGAGATGGTGCTCGCGCAGGATGACGAAGATGCCGGCGGCCACGACGATGGCGGTGCCGACCAGCATGGTCTCGGTCGGCACGTCGCCGAACACGACATAGCCGATGACGAGGCCGAGCACGATCGAGATATATTCGAACGGGGCGATGGTGGAGACATCCGCATAGCGGTAGCTCGCGGTCAGCAGGAGCTGCGCGATGCCGCCGCAGAAGCCGGCCAGCGCCATCAGGCCGAGCGACGGCCAGCCGAGCGCGCTCCAGCCGAAGGGCAGCGTGCCCAGCGAGAAGACCGACGCGAACAGCGAGAAATAGAGCACGATGGTCGGCGTGCGCTCGGTCTGCACCAGCTTGCGCACCAGCACCATGGCGATGGAGCCGAGCATGGCGAAGGCCAGCATGGCGAGCGCGCCCATCGCCTCCGAGGAGCCGAAACCGCCCTCGCGGAACAGCGTCAGGCGCGGCCAGCTGATGATCGCGACGCCGAGGAGCCCCACCAGCACGGCCGTCCAGCGATAGATGCCGACCTTCTCCTTCAGGAACACCGCGGCAACGACGACGGTGATGAGCGGCAGCGCATAGCCGAGCGCGATCGATTCGGGCAGCGGCAGGTGCACGAGGCCGTAGAAGCCGAAGCCCATCGACAGGATGCCGATGAAGCCGCGCTTGAAATGGCCGAAGATGTCGTTGGTGCGGAAGGCATCGCGCAACTGGCCCTGCACGGCGAGGAAGACGATGATCGGCACCATGGCGAAGGCGGAGCGCAGGAATGTGATCTGCCCGGCCGGGATATCCTTGCCGGCCGCCTTGATGAGGGCGGACATGCACAGGAAGATCACCACGGACGTGACCTTGAGCGAAATGCCCCGCATGGGGTTGGGGTATTGCATGTCCATGGAGAACTCGTCACGGCCGGCAGGCCGTGGCATCGTGCGTTGCGGAGGGACCGGAGAACCGGGGTCAGGCTGGGGCCGGAGTGTAGCCGGATCGCTTGCCGGATGGGATCAATTCTGGTGATGCGTCACGGATAATTTTGATCGGATCGGCGGCGGTGTTCGACTGTCCCGATAAAGCATAAAATTGCGATTCGGAGCCTCATGGAAATGAGATGTTAAGCCAATAAGCTTATCAATCCATGGAATTTGGGGGCAGACCGTCCATATTGCCCGTAGCGTTGTACGAAAACGATACGGACCGGGCGGCAACGAGCAGGACATATCCATGCGGACAGAGAACGGCCGGATCATTCATCTGGCAGAGTATCGCCAGACCGACTTCGTTCTCGAGCGCGTCGACCTGACCTTCGAACTGGACCCGACGGAAACCAAGGTCGAGGCGCGCCTGATCTTCCATCGCCGCGAGGGCGTCGACCCCGCCGCCCCGCTGGTCCTCGACGGCGACGAACTCGTCATGACGAGCCTGCTTTTCGACCAGATGGAGATGGACAAGGCGCGCTACGACGCCACGCCCGACAGCCTGACGATCCGCGACCTGCCGGCGACCGACCCCTTCGAGATCACCGTCACGACGATGATCAACCCCGAGGCCAACACCCAGCTGATGGGCCTCTACCGCACCAACGGCGTCTATTGCACCCAGTGCGAGGCCGAAGGCTTCCGCCGCATCACCTATTTCCCCGACCGGCCGGACGTGCTCGCCGTCTATACGGTCAACATCATCGCCGACAAGGAAAGCTGCCCGCTTCTCCTGTCCAACGGCAACTTCCTCGGCGGTGCCGGCTATGGCGAAGGCAAGCATTTCGCCGCCTGGTTCGACCCGCACCCGAAGCCCTCCTACCTCTTCGCGCTGGTCGCCGGCGATCTCGGCGTGGTGGAGGACACGTTCACCACCATGTCCGGCCGCGAGGTGACGCTGAAGATCTATGTCGAGCACGGCAAGGAGCCGCGCGCGGCCTATGCCATGGACGCGCTGAAACGCTCCATGAAATGGGACGAGGAGGTGTTCGGCCGCGAATACGACCTCGACATCTTCATGATCGTCGCCGTCTCCGACTTCAACATGGGCGCCATGGAGAACAAGGGGCTCAACGTCTTCAACGACAAATACGTGCTCGCCGATCCCGAGATCGCCACCGACCAGGACTATGCGAACATCGAGGCGATCATCGCCCACGAATATTTCCACAACTGGACGGGCAACCGCGTCACCTGCCGCGACTGGTTCCAGCTGTGCCTCAAGGAAGGCCTGACGGTCTACCGCGACCACGAATTCTCCGCCGACCAGCGCTCGCGTGCGGTCAAGCGCATCGCCGAGGTGCGGCACCTGAAGTCCGAGCAGTTCCCGGAGGATGCCGGCCCCCTCGCCCATCCGGTGCGCCCGACGAAATACCGCGAGATCAACAATTTCTACACGACGACCGTCTATGAAAAAGGCTCCGAGGTGACGCGCATGATCGCGACCATCGTCGGCAGGGACGGTTTCAAGAAGGGCATGGACCTCTATTTCGAGCGGCACGACGGCGATGCCGCGACGATCGAGGACTTCGTCAAATGCTTCGAGGCGGCGAACGGCGTCGACCTCACGCAGTTCTCCCTCTGGTACCATCAGGCAGGCACGCCGCTCGTCAGCGTCTCGTCGAGCTACGACCAGGCCAAGGGCGAATTCACGCTGTCGCTGGAACAGATGATCCCGCCGACGCCCGGCCAGGCCGCAAAGGAGCCGATGCACATTCCGCTGCGCTTCGGCCTTCTTTCCGCCGATGGTTCCGAGGCACTGCCCAGCGCCGTCAGCGGCGCCGAGGTGACCGGCGACGTGCTGCACCTCAAGGAACGCCGCCAGACGGTGACCTTCTCCGGCATCGCCTCGCGCCCGGTCGTCTCGCTCAACCGCGGCTTCTCCGCGCCGATCAACCTGCATTTCGAGCAGGCGCCCGCGGACCTCGCCCATATCGCCCGCCACGACAGCGATCTCTTCGCCCGCTGGCAGGCGCTAAACGACCTCGCCCTGCCGAACCTCGTCGCGGCGGCGCGCAAGGCGCGGGCGGGCGAAGCGGTCGAAGCCGACCCGGTGCTCGCCGACACGCTGATCGCCATCGCGGGCGACGCGGCGCTGGAGCCGGCCTTCCGGGCGCAGGCGCTCGCCCTCCCCTCCGAATCCGACATCGCCCGCGAACTCGCCAGCAACAACGACCCGGACGCCATCCGCGCCGGCCGCGAAGCCGTGCTCGCCTTCGTGGCGAACCGCGATCCCGCCGTCTTCGCCGCGCTCTTCGAAAGCCACCGCACCGGCGGCACTTTCACGCCGGACGCGATGAGCGCCGGCCAGCGGGCCTTGCGCAATGCGGCGCTCGCCTATCTCGCCGTCGCCGACGGCACGCCGGCCCGCGCGGCGGAAGCCTTCGCCGCCGCCGACAACATGACCGACCTCAGCGCGGCCCTCACCGTGCTCGCCCACCGCTTCCCCGACGCGCCGGAGACGGCGGCGGCGCTCGAAGCCTTCCGCGCCCGCTTCGCCGACAATGCGCTGGTCATCGACAAGTGGTTCTCCATCCAGTCGACCATTCCGGGCGACGGCGCGCTGGACCGCGTCAGGGCGCTGATGGAAAGCCAGCACTTCAACAAGGCGAACCCCAACCGCGTGCGCGCGCTCGTCGGCACCTTCGCCTTCTCCAACCCGACCGGCTTCAACCGGGCGGACGGTGCGGGCTACCGCTTCCTCGCCGCGCAAATCCTGGAAATCGACCCGAAGAACCCGCAGCTCGCCGCCCGCATCCTCACCTCCATGCGCTCCTGGCGGGCGCTCGAGGACGGCCGCTCCGACCATGCGCGCAACGCGCTGCGCACGATCGCCGGCGGCGAGAAGCTCTCCTCCGACGTTTCCGACATCGTGGAGCGCATGCTGAAGGGTTGAGTGCGCGGGATAGCTGCCCCCCACTGCCCTACCGGGCAGCGGGGAGTAGCCACGCTCGCCGAACCGTCCCATCTCCCCGAAGCAATCCCAATTTCCCAACCATAAGAAATGGTTAAGACTTGGTTACCTTTTCCTCTGGACAAGCCGAATCACAATTGATTCATTAGGGCAGGTTCGGGCGAGCGGCGCGCCGAATCGCGAGAAGGTACAAGGTTTGAGATTATGACGGACGCGCAACGAGGACGCGCAGCCGGCGGGTGGACTCACCTCAAATTTCCGGGAATGGCGGCCTGGGAAGATGAGTTGACGGGACAGGCGAAGATTTTCGCCGGGCCTGCCGCGCGGCATTTGACACGGGCCGAGCCCGTGCTGAAGCGGTCGATACCGATCCTGATCATCGCCTTTCTGTTCGTGGTGGCCATTTCGCGCCTGGGCGGCATCCTGGTCGAACACGACCGGATGGAGGCCGCCGTCAGGGACACGACCTCGCTGACGGCGATGGCCGTGGAGGCGGTGTTCTCCGGGCCGATGGCCGAGAGCCTTGCGAAATCCGACCGCATGGCGGTCGAGGCGGCGCTGTCGCTGCACCTGCCGCAGGACCGCATGCAGCCCGGCGGGCTGGTTCTCTTCGTGGCGGAAAAGGGCCATGTCTTCGGCGCCTCGCTGGGGGCGGCGCGCTATGTCGGCCTGTCCTTGGCGCGGTTCGCGCCGGAGCTTGCGGCAACCCAGTATTTCGGCGATCCGGCCGGCGTCTTCCGCGCCCGCATCGACGACCAGGATTACTATGCCTCGCTCGTGCAGATGCCCAAGAAGGGCGGCTTCGTCGTCGTCGCCAATCCGCTGGGGCAGATCGCGACCTTCTGGCGCGACGAAGTGGCGCTGAACGTCACGCTGTTTGCCGGCATCTCGGCGATCCTGCTCGTCATCCTCTATGCCTACTACATCCAGGCGAAGCGCGCGCGCGATGCGGATGCGATCTTCGCGGAATCGAACCTGCGCGTCGAGACGGCGCTCGCCCGCGGCCGCTGCGGCCTGTGGGACTTCGACCTGTCGAGCCGGCGGCTGTTCTGGTCGCGCTCCATGTATGAAATGCTCGGCATGCCGGCGCGCGACAGCGTGCTGTCCTTCGGCGATGCCGCAAGGCTGATGCATCCCGACGACGACGGCATCTACCAGGTCGCCCGGGCGGTCGCGCGCGGCGAGGCCAAGCAGGTCGACCAGGTGTTCCGCATGCGCCATGCCGAAGGGCACTATGTGTGGCTGCGCGCCCGCGCCCAGCTCATCCGCATGGCCTCCGGCCGCATGCACATGATCGGCATCGCCATGGACGTGACGGAGCAGCACCGGCTCGCCCAACGCTACCAGGAGGCCGACCAGCGCCTCGCCGACGCCATCGAATGCACCTCCGAAGCCTTCGTGCTGTGGGACAAGAGCGACCGGCTCGTCATGTGCAACGCGCATTACCAGCAGGCCTACGGCCTTCCCGACGACGTGCTCGTTCCCGGCACGGAGCGGGCGACGGTGCATGCCGCGGCGGCCCGGCCGGTCATCGAGCGGCGCATCGCGGATGCGGACGGCACGGGCGCCTCGCAGACCAGCGAAGTGCAGCTTGCCGACGAGCGCTGGCTGCAGATCAACGAGCGGCGCACCCGCGACGGCGGCCTCGTCTCCGTCGGCACCGACATCACCATGATGAAGCGCCACCAGGTGCGCCTGCGCGAATCCGAGCGCCGCCTGATGGCGACCATCGGCGACCTCTCCGCCTCCCGCGCCAAGCTGGAACGGCAGAAGGCGGAGCTTTCCGTCGCCAATGCCAACTACCAGGCGGAGAAGGACCGCGCCGAGGCGGCCAACCGGGCCAAGTCCGAATTTCTCGCCAACATGTCGCACGAGCTGCGCACGCCGCTCAACGCCATCCTCGGCTTTTCCGAGATCCTGCAGAACCAGATGTTCGGCCCGATCGGCTCGGACAAGTACCGCGAATATTCCCGCGACATCCACGAGAGCGGCAAGCACCTGCTCAACGTCATCAGCGACATCCTCGACATGTCGAAGATCGAGGCCGGCCATATGCGCATCAGCTGCGAGACCATCGACCTCGCCCCGCTGATCGAGGAGACGTTGCGCCTCACCATGCTGCAGGCCGAGAAGAAGCATATCGAGGTGCAGCAGGCCTGCCCGGACCGGCTCCTGACCGTCGCCGACCGGCGCGCGATGAAGCAGATTCTCCTGAACCTGCTGTCGAACGCCATGAAGTTCACCAATGCCGGCGGCAGGGTGAAGGTGCGGGCGCGAAGGGTCGACGGCGCCGTCACGCTGACGATCGCCGACACAGGCATCGGCATCCCGAAATCCGCGCTGCAGAAGATCGGCCAGCCCTTCGAGCAGGTGCAGAGCCAGTATGCCAAGAGCAAGGGCGGCTCCGGCCTCGGCCTTGCTATCTCCCGCTCGCTCGCCCACCTGCACGGCGGCGCCATGCGCATCCGTTCCGCCGAGGGCAAGGGCACGATCATCTCGGTCCGCATCCCCGACCGGGAACGGCTGGCGGCGCTGCACCTGGCGGCGGCCTGAGGGCGCGACCCCACCCACCCACGTCATCCTCGGGCTTGACCCGAGGATCCATGCCACAAACGCAACATGTACCGTGACGCGTGGATCCTCGGGTCAAGCCCGAGGATGACGGAGGAGAAGTTGGAGGGAGGCCTTCCCGAACCCGTCGCTACCCCTTCACCACCCCCTGAAAGATCTTCCGCACCGCCTTGGAGACACGCCGGATCTCCGCCTCCAGGGTGCGCACGTCCGGGCAGTCGCCGGCGCGGCAGACGAGGTCGACGAGGCCGGCGGGGGCCTCCTTCGGGTCGAAGCCGCCGTCGACGCTGAGGCGCACGATCTGCGAGATTTCCGTATAGAGGCTGAGCGCCCTTCGCACCGTATCGAGGTCGTTCGGGTCCATCATGCCCTCTCCGAGCAAGGCCAGCGCATCGCCCGTCGGCAGCGCCTCGTCCGGCTGGGCCATGCCGCGCGCCGGCGCGACCAGCGCCAGGAACTGGGCGATGAACTCGATGTCGATCAGCCCGCCGGCGATGAGCTTCAGGTCCCAGATATCCTTCGGCGGCTTCTCCTCGTCGATCAGCGCGCGCATCTCGACCACATCCCTGGCGACCTTGCCGGCATCGCGCGTGCGGCCGAGCACGGCGCGGAAGATCTCCTCGGCCTGCCGCACCAGGCTCTCGTCGCCGCACAGGACGCGCGCACGGGTCAGCGCCATGTGCTCCCAGGTCCAGGCCTCCTCGGCCTGGTACTTGCCGAAGGCGGTGATGCGGGTGGCGACGGGCCCCATGTTGCCGGAGGGGCGAAGCCGCATGTCGACCTCGTAGAGCACGCCCTCGG
>CAMLOC010000161.1 GCA_946481465.1 uncultured Shinella sp.
CCGCAGCCGGTGGCCGCCGAGACGGCCGATGGCGCGTTGCCCTTCGACCCGACGATGATCGCCGAGACCGACGAGGGCGTTTCTCCCGTCACCGAACTCGACGTGCCGCAGCTTCCCGTCATAGAGAAGGAGAAGCCGCCGGCCTACCAGCCCGACTATGATTTCGATATCGACGCGGAAATGGCGCAGCTCTTCAACGATCCGGCCGCCAAGACGCGCGGCGAGGACCTGTCTGCAGGCGTTTCCGCCGGCGCGGTCGCGGCCGCCGTCAGCCAGCCCGTGACGCAGATCAACGACGTCGACGATTTCGAGCGCGCCCTGGAAGAGGATTTCCGCCGCTCGCTGAACCAGCCCGAGCGCATGGCGATCCCGGTCGATCCGGGCCAGGCCAACACGCTCTATGCCGGCGACGGCTATGACGACGAGCGGTCCCGCCCGCGCCGCGGCCTCCTGATCGCCGCCTCCGTCGCGGCCCTGCTCATGGTCGGCGGCGGCGGTGTCTATGCCTGGTCGAGCTTTACCGGCGGCACCGCGAGCTCCGGCGAGCCGCGCGTGATCCTTGCCGACAAGGAGCCGATCAAGATCGTGCCGGAGGAGAAGGGCGGCAAGACCGTGCCGAACCAGGACAAGGCGGTCTATGACCGCGTTGCCGGCGACACGGCCGCGACCCCGCAGCAGGAACAGCTCGTCACCTCGACGGAGGAACCCGTCGACGTCGTGCAGCGCACGCTGACGCCGGAAACCCTGCCGTTCGACGGTCCGGAAGACGGCGTCGGGGCGGTCATCGCCGCGGAAAACGAAAACCGCGTGCTGCCGGGCGTCGACGAGCCGGAAACGGCGGCGGCCGAGGGCGGCAACACGCCGCTCGTCTCGCCGCGCAAGGTCAAGACGATGATCGTCAAGCCGGACGGCACGCTCGTCGCCCGCGAGGAGACCGTCGGCGAGCCGGCGGTGGAAACCGCCTCGCTTGACGCCAAGGCCACCGCCACCACCGGCAGCGCCTCGGGCGAAGCCGCCGCCACGGCCAATGCGACGGTCGACACCAATGCCTCGCTCAGCGCCGAGCAGGCGGCCGGCGAAGGCCAGCCGCGTTCCGCGCTGGCGGAGGTCGCCAATGCCGAGGTCGACGACACCGCGCCGGTGCGCACCGTGAAGACGACGACGATCGGCGCCACCGCCACCTCCACGGACGGCAATGCGCCGGTTCCGGAAACCCGTCCGATCGACCAGCCGGTCACCGTGGTCGGCACCGTCACCGAAAACGGCAACGTCTCGGGCACCCGGACGGCCGAGGCGACGCCGACGCAGCAGACGGGCGAGCAGACGCAGGTCGCGGCGGTCGCGCCCGGCAGCTATGTCATCCAGATCGCCTCGCTGCCTTCCGAAGCCGAAGCCCAGAAGAGCTACAACACGCTTTCCTCGAAGTTCTCCTCCGTCATCGGCGGGCGCGGCGTGGATATCAAGAAGGCGGAGATCCCGAACAAGGGCACCTATTTCCGCGTCCGCATCCCGGCCGGCTCGCGTGAGGAGGCCAATTCGCTCTGCAGCCGCTACAAGAGCGCCGGCGGCAGCTGCCTCGTCACCCGCTAAGGTGACGCCGACTTCCTGAAGAGGCGCGGGCCGCCTGGTCCGCGCCTCTTCGATTCCGCCGCGCCGCTGCCGCCTGGGCGGGCAGGGCACATCCTTCGTTTCCCCACCGAACCTTCAAGATTGCGGACATGAGCGAATCGAAATCCTTTCTTTCCGGCTGCAAGGGCCTCAGCCTGACCGCCGACGAAAAAGCCTTCTTCCGCAGTGAGCGGCCCTGGGGCTTCATCCTGTTCGGCCGCAATATCGGCGAGCCGGCGCAGGTGGCGGACCTCACCGCCGAAATGCGCGACTGCATCGGCGGCGGGGCGGACATTCCGGTGCTGATCGACCAGGAGGGCGGCCGCGTCCAGCGCATCAAGCCGCCGCATGTCCAGCAATATCCGAACGCCGCCGCGCTCGGCGCCATCTACCGCGCCGACGCGGAGAAGGGGCTGCGTGCCGCCTGGCTCATGTCGCGCCTGCATGCCTTCGATCTCCTGCGCCTCGGCGTCAATGTCGACTGCCTGCCGGTGCTCGACGTCGCTGTCCCCGGCGTGCACGACGTCATCGGCAACCGCGCCTACGGGCAGGAGCCGGAGATCGTCTCGGTGATGGGCAAGGCCGCGGCCGAGGGCCTGAAGGCCGGCGGCCTGCTGCCGATCATGAAGCACATGCCGGGCCACGGCCGCACCATGGTCGATTCGCACCATGACCTGCCGGTCGTGCATGCGAGCCGGGCGGAGCTGGAGGCCTGTGACTTCGTGCCCTTCCGCCGCATGAAGGACGAGCTGATGGCGATGTCGGCCCATATCGTCTTCACCGCCATCGATGCCGACAATCCGGCGACCACCTCGGCGAAGGTCGTGCGCGAGATCATCCGCGGCCATATCGGTTTCGACGGGCTTCTGATGTCCGACGACGTGTCGATGAACGCGCTGAAGGGCGATATTGCCGCAAGAAGCCGGGGAATCATTGCCGCCGGCCTCGACTTGGTGTTGCATTGCCATGGCATCATGGAGGAAATGATCGCGGTGACCGAGAACGTTCCGCCGCTCACCGGCGATAGCCTGCGGCGGGCGAACGCGGTGCGCGCGGGCTTTCCGACGCCGGACGGGGCGGACGAGGCGGCGCTGCGCGAGGAATTCAACGCCATGGTCGCGGTGGCCTGACGGCCGCCGCGGGGCGAAGAGAGGGGCGACGTGCAGGGAACGGGGTCGAAGCCACCGAGGAAGGGGCGCGGCGCGGAGGCGCCGATGGCCGACCTGTGGCAGGACGCCGAGGCGCGGGGCCTTTCCGAGGAGAGCCTCGTCGTCGATCTCGCCGGCTTCGAAGGCCCGCTCGACCTTCTGCTGCACCTCGCCCGCACGCAGAAGGTGGACCTCACCCGCATCTCGGTGCTGGCGCTTGCCGAGCAATATCTCGTCTTCATCGAGCGGGCGCGCAAGATCCGCATCGAGCTTGCCGCCGACTATCTCGTTATGGCGGCCTGGCTCGCCTATCTCAAGTCGCGCCTGCTCATCCCCAAACAGGCGAAGGACGACGGCCCCTCCGGCGAGGAGATGGCGGCGAGCCTCGCCTTCCGGCTGAAGCGGCTGGAGGCGATGCGCGATGCGGCGAGCCGGCTGGTCAACCGCAACCGCCTCGGCCGCGACGTCTTCGCCCGCGGCATGCCGGAGCATATCCCCACCGAGCGGCGCTCCTCCTTCGAGGCCTCGCTCTACGACCTGCTCAGCACCTATTCCTCGCTGCGCCAGCGCCATGCGGTCACCCAGGTGACCATCGAGAAGCGCACGGTCTGGTCGCTCTCCGATGCGCGCGAGATCCTGTCGCTGCTCGTCGGCGGCTTCGAGGACGACTGGGCGGCGCTCGACAATTTCATCCTGCGCTACCTGAGCGACCCGGCGGAGCGCACCACCGCGATCGCCAGCGCCTTCGCGGCGACGCTCGAACTGGTCCGGGAAGGCCGCCTGGAACTGCGCCAGGACGGCGCCTTCCAGCCGATCTACCTGCGCCGCGGGCCGAACCCGGACGGCGACGAGGACGGGGGCGACGATCGTGGCTGAGGCGGGAGACGACGCACCGCGCGATGCGGACGCCGGCACGATCGTCGATCCGCGCCGGCTGCACGAGGCGGCGCGCATCGCCGAGGCGCTGGTCTTCGCCTCCGCCGGGCCGGTTCCGCAGGCCTATATCGCCGACCGGCTGCCGCGCGGCGTCGACGTGCTGCATGTCATGCGCGAACTGAAGGCGCTCTATGCGGGCCGCGGCGTCAATCTCGTGCAGCTCGACGACAGCTGGGCCTTCCGCACCGCGCCGGACCTTTCCTTCGTCATCCGCACGGACGAGACGGAGGTGCGCAAACTGTCGCGCGCCGCGCTCGAGGTCCTGTCGATCATCGCCTACCACCAGCCGGTCACCCGCGCGGAGATCGAGGATATCCGCGGCGTGCAGACCTCCAAGGGCACGCTCGACGTGCTGATGGAAGCCGGCTGGGTGCGGTTCCGCGGCCGTCGCCGCTCGCCGGGGCGCCCGGTCACCTTCGGCACGACGCGCGATTTCCTCGACCATTTCGGGCTGGAGGACCTGCGCGACCTGCCGGGTCTCGAGGAGTTGAAGGGCGCCGGCCTCCTGTCCGGCCGCATCCCCTCCAATTTCCAGGTGCCCCTGCCGCTGCGCGAGGACGAGCTTGCGGAGGACGAGGACCCGATCACCCAGCTCGACCTCGAGGAACTCGGTCTCTTGACACCGGGCGGAAAAGAAGACGAATAGACGAAGCTTATGACAGGACTGCACGTCGGCGTAAGCCGGCGACAGGGAAAGACTTCGGCACATGGTTCTGGATCCGTCAGGCTCCAACGGTATCGAGACGAGGCGGGCATCGGCGGTGACCTTCGCGGCGCGCCTGTCCTTCGAGGATATCCACCACAGCTACCACAACAAGGAGACGATCCGCGGCATCTCGCTGACGGCGGAGCCCGGCGAGGTCCTGTGCCTGCTCGGCCCGTCCGGCTCGGGCAAGACGACGCTTCTGCGCATCGCAGCCGGCATCGAGGCGCAGACGGCCGGCCGCGTGCTTCTGAACGACCGCGAGGTGGCCGGCCCCGCCGTCTTCCTGCCGCCCGAGCGGCGCGGCGTCGGCCTGATGTTCCAGGATTTCGCGCTCTTCCCGCATATGACGGTGCTCGACAATGTGCGATTCGGCCTGACGGCCCTGCCGCGTGCCGAGGCCGAAGCGGAGGCCGGGGTTGCGCTTGAACGCGTCGGCCTGTCGCATTATGCCCAAAAGTTTCCGCATGTCCTGTCGGGCGGCGAGCAGCAGCGCGTGGCGCTCGCCCGGGCACTCGCGCCGCGCCCGTCGGTGCTTTTGATGGACGAGCCGTTCTCCGGACTTGATTCGCGCCTCAAGGATTCGATTCGCGCCGATACGCTGGCGATCCTGCGCCAGTCGCGCGCCAGCGCCATCGTGGTGACCCACGATGCGGAAGAGGCGATGCGCATGGGCGACCGGATCGCGCTGCTGAAGGACGGCCGGCTCGTGCAGGTGGGAACGGCCGAAGAACTCTATCTCCATCCGAAAAACATCTTCGCCGCCGCCTTCTTCTCCGAAATCAACGAATTTCCCGGCCATGTGCGCGGCGGCGTAGTCGAAACGCCGCTCGGCAATGTCGACGGCACGCGGTTTTCCGATGGCCAGAAGGTCCATGTCGCGGTGCGCCTTTCGGGGCTGCGGGTGATGGAAACGGGCGGCGAAATCCCCGCGCGCATATTGTCGCGGCGTTTTCTCGGGGTGGTCGAACTGCTCGATCTCGCCGTGCCGGGCACGAGCCGGCCGATAAGAGCCCGCGTCAGGGCCGATCTGTTGGCATCCGGATTGCGCGACGTCACGCTTTCGGCTAACCACCGCGACATTCTAGTGTTTGAAAAAGACGACTGAACGTCTTACATCGGGGTACGAGTTCGAAAGGGAGTCGAGATTATGGGTTCATTCAGCATCTGGCATTGGCTGATCGTTCTGGTGGTGGTGCTGCTGCTGTTCGGCCGCGGCAAGATTCCGGAACTGATGGGTGATGTCGCCAAGGGCATCAAGAGCTTCAAGAAGGGTATGTCCGACGACGAGGCAGCCGCTGCCGACAAGGCCAAGACCGTCGACCACAAGGCCGACGAGGTCAAGTGACCGGCGCGGAACCTGGATTTGCCGGGTCGGCCTATGCGGCCTGACCCGGCGGCCGCGAGCGGCGGTTCGCGGTCCATGAGGACAATATCCTATGCTTGATGTCGGCTGGACCGAAATACTCGTCATCGCGATCGTCCTGATCATCGTGGTCGGTCCGAAGGACCTGCCGCAGATGCTGCGCACCTTCGGCCGCATGATGACGAAGATGCGCGGCATGGCGAGCGATTTCCGCCAGCAGTTCGACGAGGCGTTGCGCGAAGCGGACCTCGAGGACGTCAAGAAGACGATCGGCGAGGCGCAGAAGCTCAATCCGCTGAACACCATCCGCGAGGCGGTCAATCCGCTGCGCCAGATGGGCGACGAGATCAAGGCGGACCTGCAGAAGACGACCAGTTCCGTCTCCTCGGTCGCGCCGGCCGCGACGCCGGCCGAAAGCGTCACCGGCAGCACGCCGGTCGCCGTGCCGTCCGAAGCGCAGACGCCTGCCTCGGCCGAGCCCGTCGCCGCCGTGCCGCTGAAGGCAGGGCCGGTGAAAAAGACCGCGGCGAAGAAGCCGGCCGCCGCCGACAAGGCGGCAAAGCCGCGCAAGGCGGCCGCCAAGGCTGAAACCGCCGAGAAGCCGGCCGCAAAGGCGTCCGCCGAGAAGAAGGCGGCGCCCGTGAAGGCCAGGACTGCAAAGACCAAGAAGGGCGACGCATGAGCGGCGACATCGAAGACAAGCCCCAGCCGCTCATCGAGCACCTGATCGAGCTTCGCCAGCGCCTGCTGTGGGCCGTCGGCGCGTTCTTCGTGGCCTTCCTCGTCTGCTTCTACTTCGCCAAGCAGCTGTTCAACCTGCTCGTCCTGCCCTTCAAGTGGTCGGTGGAGTGGGCGGGGCTCTCGCACCGCAATGTCGAACTGATCTACACGGCACCGCAGGAATTCTTCTTCACGCAGATCAAGGTCGCCATGTTCGGCGCGCTGGTCATCGCCTTTCCGGTCATCGCCCAGCAGATCTACAAGTTCGTCGCGCCCGGCCTCTACAAGAACGAGCGTGCCGCCTTCCTGCCGTTCCTCATCGCCTCGCCAATCCTGTTCCTGATCGGCGCGGCGCTCGTCTATTTCTTCTTCACGCCCATGGTCATGTGGTTCTTCCTGGCCATGGAGCAGGGCGGCGGCGAGGGGCAGGTCTCGATCCAGCTCCTGCCGAAGGTGTCGGAATATCTCAGCCTCATCATGTCGCTGATCTTCGCTTTCGGCCTCGTCTTCCAGCTTCCGGTGGTGTCCTCGCTTCTGGTGCGGACCGGTTTCATCGATTCGAAGGCGCTCGCCGACAAGCGCAAATATGCGATCGTCATCGCCTTCGTGGTCGCCGCCGTGCTGACGCCGCCCGATCCGGTTTCCCAGATCGGCCTTGCGCTGCCGGCCATCCTTCTCTACGAGATTTCCATCTATACGGCCCGACTCATCGAACGGCAGCGGGCGAGCGCCTCGAACGCGCAGGATGCGGAGAACGAGGTCGTTGCGACGCCGGAAGAGGCCGACAAGGCCTGATCTCCGGCGTTGCCGCACTGTGCTGCCGGGCGCGGGTGGGCCTCAATCCACGGAACGCCTGGAACGACAATGCTTGATATCAAATGGATCCGCGACAACGCCGCCGCTCTCGACGCCGCCCTTGCGAAGCGCGGCGCGAGCCCCTTGGCACAGGCCCTCATCGATCTCGACGAGAAGCGCCGCAGCGTCATCCAGAAGGCGCAGGACATGCAGTCGCGC
>CAMLOC010000162.1 GCA_946481465.1 uncultured Shinella sp.
GCCGCGCAATCTGCTTTGACGGCTTTGGCCGCCGCGTGAGCGGAAAGGGAGGCCGCCCGAATAGCGGACATGCTGAAAACGCGCGTGCTCACCCACTCGCGCCCTATATTTATCGCGCTTCTTGGGCGCATATCTTCCGGGTAGCTTCGCTCGAACAAGGGAAGAACTCTTTCCGCGCAATCGAGCGCCCAAACCACCAATGCGGCCTGATCGTCGGAAGAGTATTTCTTCATGGCTCCACCACATTCCAGCTTTGGCGACTCTGCGGCGACGGGGCGATCGCTCGGTTTCCCAGATTCCGCAGGCCCTCTCCATCACTTGGTTGCACGCGTCCCGTCGCGGGCACGACGATCGCTTCGCCGTTCTCCCGCAGGGGCAGCCGTTGACCGCCCGAGCATAACCGAAACCGAAGCGGTTGTGGCTTTCGAGATCCGCGATTGAACGGGGTTCGCCCCGGTGTTCCAGATAGAGGGTGTCATGCGAACAGCCCGCGCGGCGGGTGAGAAGCCACCGAGCTCGATAACTCGAACAAACACCTCCATCTCGCCGGATCGATTGACGTCGAGTGGCAAGGTGATGAATTCATCTCACAAAACATATTCCTTGGTGCCTTCTACTTCATAGGTGGCCCATGGCCTATCTTTCTCGACACGGTTGGGGATGAGGATTCCGAGCCATCATGGGTCTGGCGCTCATGGGGTGTCGGCCAGAGCCTTAGGCACTGGTCTCTCCATCGAATAACGAAAGGTCGATCCTATGGAATATCGCAATCTCGGAAAATCCGGCCTCAAGGTGCCGGTCCTCAGCTTCGGCGCCGGCACCTTCGGCGGCTCCGGCCCGTTGTTCAGCAACTGGGGCAACTCGGACGCCACAGAAGCCCGCCGCCTCGTCGACATCTGCCTGGAAGCTGGTGTCAATTTGTTCGACACGGCTGATGTCTACTCAGATGGCGCTTCGGAGGTCGTCCTTGGAGAAGCCATCAAGGGACGGCGTGACGCGGTGCTGATCTCGACCAAGGCCAGCCTGCCCGTAGGCGGCGGACCCAACGACGTCGGCTCTTCACGCTTCCGTCTGATCCGCGCGGTCGAAGATGCGCTCCGTCGTCTCCAAACCGACCATATCGACATTTTCCAGCTTCACGCCTTCGATGCGTTCACGCCCGTCGAGGAAGTCCTGTCGACGCTTGATGCGCTCATCCGAGACGGCAAAATCCGTTATGTTGGCGTCTCCAATTTCGCCGGCTGGCAGATCATGAAATCGCTGGCGGTGGCCGAACGCCATGGCTGGCCGCGCTACGTCGTCAACCAGGTCTATTACTCGCTGGTCGGGCGCGACTACGAATGGGACCTGATGCCGCTGGGCGCGGATCAGGGTCTTGGCGCGATGGTCTGGAGCCCGCTCGGCTGGGGACGGCTGACCGGAAAGATCCGGCGCGGCACCCCGCTGCCCGAAGGCAGCCGCCTGCACGAGACCGCCAGCTTCGGCCCGCCGGTTGAGGACGAACACCTTTATCGTGTTGTCGACGCGCTGGACGCCGTTGCGGAGGAAACCGGCAAGACGGTCCCGCAGGTCGCGCTGAACTGGTTGCTGCAACGCCCGACGGTGTCATCGGTCATCGTCGGCGCGCGCAATGAAGAGCAGCTTCGCCAGAACCTCGGCGCGGTCGGCTGGAACCTCACGGCTGAACAGGTGGCGAAGCTGGACGCTGCGAGCGCCGTTACCGCGCCCTATCCTCACTTCCCGTATCGCCGGCAGGAAGGCTTCGCACGGCTCAATCCGCCGATGGCAGGCTAAGGGTCTTTCCAGCTGAGATGTTTCCAAGCTCGGCGCAAATCCAAGACCCGGTTTTCGCAACATGCGGAAACCGGGTCTAATGGCTTGGCCTATGCGGCCGACGCGCAAAGTCGTTGATATCCAGGTGCGGAACGTAGCAGATCGGGTTACATCCGCGAGTATGACCGGCCTTTGGTGGCCCGCGCTGCCAGGCGACGGCCGATCCAGGACAGGTAGGAGCAGGAGACGAGGAACCACATGCCGACAAAGGCATAGGCTTCCAGCGCCTGGTTGCCCCAGGCGACGTCGCTGAAGGCCATGCGGGCGGTGGCGCTGAGATCGTGCAGGCCGAGGATGACGACGAGGGACGTATCCTTGTAGGCGCCGATGGTGCTGTTGACGAGGGCGGGCATCGCCCGCTCGATCGCCTGTGGCAGCAGCACGAGGCGGGCGGTCTGCCAGAAGCCAAGGCCGAGGGCGCTGGCCGCTTCCTGCTGGCCGGCGGGCAGCGCCAGGAGGCCGCTGCGCACATCCTCGGCGAAATAGGCCGCATGGAAGAAGACGAGAGCGATGAGCACCGCCACGATCGGGTCGATGGCCATGCCCGCGGGCAGGGTCAACGGCAGCACGAAGACGCCGACGAAGAGCAATGTCACCATCGGCACGCCGCGCATAATCTCGACATAGGCGCTTGCGGCGCGGTGCAGCAGCCGGTGGCGCGTCTGGTAGCGGGCAAGTGCGAGCAGCACGCCGACGGGTAACGCCAGGGCGAGCGCGATGGTGGAAAGGATGAGGAGGATGGGCAGCCCGTTCCACCTGTTGGCGTCGACCGGAACGAGGCCGAGGACACCGCCGCCCATCAGCACGAAGGACGCAGCCATGCCGGCAAGCCATAGGCCGGCGAAGAGGCGGATGTCCGGCCAGCGTCCGCTGACGGCCATCTGGCCGATGGAGATGGCAAGGCCAAGCAGGATGAGCGACACCAGCATGGGGCGCCATTGTTCGTCGAACGGGTAGGTGCCGAAGAGGATGAAGCGGGATTTTTCGACCCAGAAGGGCCAGCAGGCGCCGGCGGCTTCCGCGCAGGTGGCCGGATCGGCAAGGGGCGGCACGGCGGACAGGACGAGCCAGTCGACCACCACCCACAGGATGGCAAGGATGAGACCGCCGCTCGCCAGCGACAACAGGCTCGATCCCGGTCGCGAAAGGTGGTGCCGCAGGAAGGCGCCGGCGCGCGTCCCGCCGGTGGCTTGCATGACGTCGCTCATCGCGCTCCCCGTCCTTCCCGCGCGCGGATGCGTGCGCTCCAGCGGTTCAGTGCGCCGGTGAGCGCGAGGCAAAGCAGCAGGTAGATCGACATGGTGATCAGCATGGTTTCCAGCGGCCGGAAGGTCTGGTTGATCGCGGTGCCGGCGACCGACATGAGGTCGGAATAGCCGACGGCAATCGAGATGGACGTGTTCTTCAGGAGATTGGCGAACTGGTTGTTGAGCGGCGGCACGATGGTGCGCAGCACCTGCGGCACGATGACGAGACGTGTCGTCTGGCCGGTCTTGAGGCCAAGCGCCGCCGCTGCCTCGATCTGCCCTCTTGGCACCGCCTCGATGCCGCCGCGCAACACTTCGGCGATCTGTGCGCCGTGATAGAGGCCGAGTGCAACGGCCACCGTGCAGAACTGAATGGAGAGTGCAAAGCCACCCTTGACGGAGAAACCCTGGAGCGTCGGCCAGGAGAGCCCGAGCGGCGCGTCGAGCGCTAGGGCAAGCAGCGCCGGCACGAGGACGGCAAGGCCAATCGCGACGGGCAGCACAGGCGCGCGCCGGCCGGTGAGGGCCTGGCGCCGCGCGGCCTGCCGTGCCCATAGCCAGACGAGGCCGGGAACGAGGAGCAGGCAGGCGAGGAACCAGAGCGTGTTGCGCGGATCGTCCGGGAGCCAGGGCACGTAGATCGCCCGGTTGGAGATCGTGAAGGGGCCGAGCACCAGGGCCTGCCGGATGGCGGGCAGGCCGTTGACCGCGGCGACGAAGATGACCAGCAGGACCAGGATCTTCGGCAGGTTACGGAAAAGCTCCACATAGGCGAGGGCGAAGAGCCGCGCGACGGGCGCCGCGCTGACACTCAGAAGACCGATCACCAGGCCGGCAAGGCAGGCGATGACGAGGCTTGCGGCCGCGACCACGATCGTGTTGGCAAGGCCCGCGAGGATGGCGCGCAGATAGGTGTCGTTCGCGCCATAGGGGATGCGTGTTTCGCTGAGGTCGAAACCGGCCTGCTGGGTGAGGAAGGCGAAGCCCGGCTGGATGCCGGCCGCGGTCATGTTGGAATGGATATTGAAGGCGATGAGGGCGAAGGCAGCAAGGATCGCGAGACCGACGCCGGCATCGGCGAAGGACAGGCTGGGCCCGGCCCTGGGCGGGGCGCTCTGCGCGATGGGAGGGACTTGCGGCTTCGTGTCCATGGGCGCTCAGGGGTTGGTTGTGGCGGGCAGGGCGAAGCGGGCGACCAGCGCCTTTTGCGCCTCGGTCTCCGGCCCGGAGCCGGCGTCGGCGACAAGCGAGGTGGCCTCCGCCGCATCGAGACCGAGCGCGAGCAGGATACAGATGGCAAAGGTGCCGGTACGGCCGATGCCGGCCGCGCAATGCACGAAGACCCGCTTCCCACTGGAGAGCGCGTGCGCCGTCTCGCCCGCAAGGGCGAAGAGGCCGGCTTCATCCTCGGGAATGCCGAAATCCGGGATCGGCAGGCGGGTGACGGCGATGTCTGTGCTGCCGGCAAGGGCGGCCGCGTAGGCGGGCGCCTTTTCCTCGATCTCCGCAAGCGGCGTCAGGCTGACGATGCGGGCGATGGCATGTGCCCGCAGGTCGCGCATGTCCTCACCGAACGGGCGCAGCCGGCCGGGCATCGGGCCGAGCCAGAGTTCGCCGGACACGCCTTGCGGAAGCCGGAGGGGGCGCAGGAAAGGCGTGCCGGTCATGCGGCTTCCGCCGCAAGGCCGGCGAGAACGGCAGCCGGCGTCTGCGCGGCGGCAACCGTGGCGACCGTTGCGCGCAATGCCGAAAAGGCCGCGTCGATATCCTCGTGGGCGGCCTGCATGCGCCAGCGGATCGCCCGCCAGTGCAAGGCGGCATGGGCTTCGGCGGCGATGGGATCCAGCACGAGGCCCGAGACGAGATCGAGGAACTGCGCGCGGATGGTGAAGTAGCTTGCGACGGGTGCCTCGCCGGGATTGGCCGTCAGTTCGGTGATCGTGGCGAGCTGGATGCGGGTGGGCATCGTGAAGGCGGGGGCACAGCATCGCGCGCAGAGATGCAGCATGTCCGACAGCATGGAGAAATGCAGGTCGCGCTGGGTGGGATCGAGTGTGCTGACCACGGTGCCGACGCCCGAGCGCGTCTCGAGCAGGTGCTCGAAGGAGAGGCGCTGCAGGACCTGCCGGATCGGCGTGCGGCTGACGCCGAATTCCTGCGCCAGCTTGCCCTCGTGCAGCATCATCGGCGTATCGGGATGGGTCGTGCAGATGCGGAAACGCAGTTCCTGCAGCATGTCCTCCGACCGGGGTGGGCCGGATCTCGATGTTTGCGGCAAGCTCACGCTTTCCCCTTTCCATTGCTTTGGCGCGCCTGCGCGCGGCCGTTATTTCGAATATGCAGCCAGTCTTCCTGAAGCGGGCTTTCGACCGATTCCGGAAAGGTCCGGCGTATCATCGACAGGGCCTCGTCAACCGAGAGGCCCTGCCCGTTGAGAATATCGGCGGCGACCATGCCGCTTCGCCCGGCGCCGTAGCTGCAGCAGAGCGCGATGGCTCTGTCCTGTGCAAGCAGCGCCTCAACCCGCGCTTCCAACCATTGCCAGGCCCGCATCCACGCCGCGCCGGGCGCGGAAAAGTCGTCGATCGGGAGAGCGATGAAGGTGATGCCCGCCTTCCTGACGCTCTCGCGCAGCAGGAGGCGGAAACCGGGCGGGCAATCGTCGTCGCGTGCCAGGAAGAGGAAGAGGGCGGTCCCGTGGGTGGCGAGCGCTGCAAGCGTCGCTTCGATGCCTTCGGGATCGATCCAGACGTCACCCCGATGGTCGATCGTGACGCCAGGGGCACCCAGTGTCACCAGACGTCCCGTGCCGGGGCAATCGACGACGGCGCGGATGGATATGGGATCGTCGATATCCGCCACGCCGCCGCTCCTCCTTCTGGCCGTTCGCCTCACCGTATCGGATAGGCGTACATCAGGCCACCTTTGCCGGCCGAGGCGTTCTGGCTGCCTTCGCGCTTCAGCTTGAAGGGCGTTTCGGGGCCGAGATGACGGTCGAAGACCTCGCCGTAGGAGCCGACCTGCTTGATGACCTGATAGGCCCAGTCGGCGGGCAGCTTCATCTTTACGGCCATGTCGGCCGTCGCGCCGTCCTTGGCAAAGAGGCGCTGCACGGCCTTCGGCTGCTTGTCGAGATCGGCGACGGCGGCATCGACATTCGTCGAGTTAATGCCGAGTTCGTCGGCGTTCAGCATGACCTGGAAGGCCCAGCGAACGGCCTTCTGCAGCGTTTCGTCCGGCTGCGTGACCAGTGTCAGCGGCTCGGCGGAGATGATGTCCGGCAGGAGTTCGTAGTCGTCGGGGTTCTTGGCAAGGCGGCGGTCGGCGGCGAGCGCCGTCATGTCGGAGGCGTAGGCGTCGCACTTGCCGGCGAAGAAGGCCTGCAGGCGCGCGGTCTTGTCGGCGATGTTCTCGACCTTGTAGTCGATGCCCTGGGCGGCGAACCAGTCGGCGATGTTGAGCAGGGTCGTCGAGCCGTCTTCCGCACAGATCGTCGCCCCCTGCAGTTCCGAAGCGGACTTCAGGCCGAGCGCCTTGGGCACCATGAAGCCCTGGCCGTCGTAGAAGGTGGTGGCGACGAAGGCGAGGCCGGGATCGGCCGAGCGCGTACCCGTTTCCGTGACCGAGCGGGAGGCCATGTGCGCCTGCCGGGAGACGAGGCTCTTCAGCGAGTCGGAAAAGCCGATGCCGCGGATATCCGCCTTGTTCGCATCACCGAGAATGGCTGCTGCCGCCATGCGGCAGAAATCGGCGTTGAAGCCCTGGAAGACGCCGGCGCTGTCAGGCACGGAGAAACCCGGCGCGCTGGGGCTGACGAGGCAGACGAGCTTTCCACCCGAGATCACCTCGTCGAAAACCGGACCGGCGTGAGCCGGAGGCGTGATTGCCAGAGTGGCGGCGCAGGCGAGCGCTGCCGCGAGATATGACCGAAGCATGATGGTTCCTCCTCCATGAGCAGGTAGAGACAGCTATACCTGTATACAGGTGTAACGTATGACCAGTTCTCCGGGCTGTCAACGGTCGCGTGATTTTCTGCATTTCCGGAGTTGCTCAGTGCACCGCTGCGACCGCGGGGCAGTCAATCTGGGACTGAAGTGCGACCGGAGGCGGCTTTGGTCGCTGTCATGCTGCGAACATCGTGGGCATAGATTCCAGCCGCGCGGTTCCTTCCTCCCCGTTTTGCCGTGTAGAGGGCCTTGTCCGCTCTCTCCATGAGCTGGTCCAGGGTGTCATCGACGCGTGCGCAGGCCACGCCACAGCTGATCGTCACCACCCGTTCTTCCAGGAGCGGCCATTGCGCGACTTGGACGCATAACCCGGCAGCAATTTCCAACGCTTTGGCATGCGGTGTTTCCGGTAAGATGATGACAAATTCCTCGCCGCCCCAACGTCCGAACGTATCGGAGGAGCG
>CAMLOC010000163.1 GCA_946481465.1 uncultured Shinella sp.
CGCGCGAGGCCTGGAAGGCCGCACGCATCCCCTACCAGCAGACCGAAGCCTTCCGCTTCGGCAACCCGGTGGTCGACGACTGGGAAGGCAAGGTCAACGCCTGGCCGCTCGACGAGGGCCTGATCGACTATGTCGATGCCAGCTACGGCACGGAAAGCGACGAGAACGCGCTGTTCGTCGGCAATGTCATCGCCAATCCGAAGCTGGAGATCGGCGGCAAGACGATCGACGCCACCACCATCACGCCGGCGGTGCTGCAGGAACTGCACGAGGCGGGCGAAGTGGAAGCGAATGTCGCGACCGGTTACCACGCCATCGAGTTCCTGCTGTGGGGCCAGGATCTCAACGGCACCGGCAAGGGCGCGGGCAACCGCCAGGCGAGCGACTACGACACGGCCAATTGCACCAACGGCAATTGCGACCGCCGCGCCGCCTACCTGAAGGCCGCCTCCTCGCTGCTCGTCACCGACCTGGAAGAGATGGTGAAGGCCTGGGCCGCCGACGGCGACGCCACCAAGAACGTCACCGCCGATCCGAAGGCCGGCATCACCGCCATGCTGACCGGCATGGGTTCGCTCTCCTACGGCGAGCTTGCCGGCGAGCGCATGAAGCTCGGCCTGCTGCTGCACGATCCGGAAGAAGAGCACGATTGCTTCTCCGACAACACGCACAACTCGCACTACTACGACGTCGCCGGCATCCAGACCGTCTATACGGGCGAATATACCCGCGCGGACGGTTCCAAGCTCACCGGCCCGTCGCTCTCCGAACTGGTCGCGGAAAAGGACGCCGCGCTCGACACGGAGATGAAGGGCAAGCTCGACGCCAGCCATACCGCCTTCAAGGCGCTGGTGGACCGCGCGGAAGGCGGCGAGGCCTATGACCAGATGATCGGCGAAGGCAACGAAGAGGGCAACAAGGTCGTCCAGGCCGCCGTCGACAGCCTGATCGACCAGACCAAGACGATCGAACGCGTCATCGGGTCGCTGGACCTCGGCAAGATCGAGCTTGAAGGCTCCGACAGCCTGGATAATCCTAACGCTGTCTTCCAATGATAGAAGGCGGGCCGCCTCCCCCGGGTGGCGGCCCGATCCCATATGACAGAACGCCCTGCCCGTCGCCTGCTCGCGGTTTCTGCCGCGGTATCCGTCGCGGCGGGCGTTTTCGTTCTGGAAAACGCGCATTCCACCGGCCGCGGACGCGATGACCTCTCGGAAAGGGATCTGAGACGCGTCGCCGCGGTGACGGCGCCGGTGACGGATTTCTCCAAGGCCGAGCAATACGAGGCGATGTCCGGCGGGGCGGCGACCTCGCTTGCCGCGATCGACATCAACAGCTTCTCCCACTTCTCCGAGAACATCACCTTCGCGGAAGAAGAGACGTTCAAGCTCGGCAACGCGCTCTTCCAGAAGCTCTGGGTTTCCTCGCCCTCCTCCACGCAGGCCTCCGACGGGCTCGGCCCGCTCTACAATGCGCGCTCCTGCCAGACCTGCCACATCAAGGACGGCCGCGGCCATCCGCCGGAAGGCGCCGCAGAAGCGACATCGATGTTCCTGCGCCTCGCCCGCGCGGCAGGGACGCCGCAGGAAGAGGCGGCGCTCGAAAGCTTTCGCGAGATGAGCCTGCCGGACCCGATCTACGGCCGCCAATTGCAGGACCTCGCCATACCCGGCCTCAAGGCCGAGGGCCGCATGGCGATCGACTATGCCGAGGCGCCGGTGACGCTGGCCGGCGGCGAGGTCGTCATGCTGCGCCGGCCGACCTATTCCGTCGCCGGCCTCGCCTATGGCGACCTCGACGCGACGACGACGCTTTCCCCGCGCGTCACCCAGCCGATGCTCGGCCTCGGCCTCGTGCAGGCGATCCACGAGGCGGACATCCTCGCCCTTGCCGACCCCGACGATGCGGACGGCGACGGCATCAGCGGCAAGGCGGCCGTCGCGCTCGATCCCGCGACGGGCAGGAAAGCGCTCGGCCGGTTCGGCTGGAAGGCGCAATCGGCCACCGTGCGCCAGCAGAGCGCCGACGCCTTCGCCTTCGATATCGGCCTCTCGACGCCCGAAGTGCCGCTGCACCAGGGCGATTGCACGCCCGCGCAACAAGCCTGCCTGGAGCGACCGGACGGCGTGCAGAAAAGGCTCGGCGATGCCGAGGCGCCGCCGCCGGTGATGGACCTCGTCACCTTCTACGCGGAAAACCTCGCCGTGCCGGCGCGGCGCAAGGCGAGTTTCGCCGAAACGCTGGACGGCAAGCGCGTCTTCTACGAGACGGGCTGTATTTCCTGCCACCGACCGAAATTCGTCACCCGGCGCGATGCCGGCAACAAGGCCCATGCCTTCCAGCTCATCTGGCCCTACTCCGATTTCCTGCTGCACGACATGGGCGAAGGCCTTGCCGACGGGCAGGCGGTCGGGGTCGCGACGGGCCGGGAATGGCGCACGTCGCCGCTCTGGGGCATCGGCCTTACAAAAACCGTCAACGGCCATACGTTCTTCCTGCATGACGGGCGCGCCCGCAACCTCACCGAGGCCATCCTCTGGCACGGCGGGGAGGCCGAGGCGGCACGCGACCGCTTCGCCGCGCTGGAAAAACGCGACCGCGACGCCCTTCTGACTTTTTTGGAGAGCCTCTAGATGACCACCCGGCGCCCCTCGACACCCTCCCTGCCTGCCGGCATCTCCCCCACAAAAGGGGAGAAAGCCGGAAGCCTGCTCATCGCCTCGATTTTTGCGTCGCATGTGCCGCGGGTTAAGCCCCTCCCTCTTGTGGGGAGGGGTTGGGGCGGGGTCTTTCTCGCCGCCGCCCTGGCACTTTCCGCCGCCGTCCCGGCGCTGGCGCAGGAGGGCGGGACGCCCGTGCCGCCGGCGCTGACGGACGAGAGCGTGGTCGGCGTCATGACGCGCGCGGTCGACGACGTCATCCGCCCCGGCTACCGCAGCTTCCAGGCCTCCGCCGGCACGCTCGCCGAAGCGACCGCCGCCTTCTGCAAGGCTCCGTCCGAAGCCGGCCGCAAGGCCGTCGACGATGCCTTCCGGCAGGCGGTCACCGACTGGGGCCATATCGAGATCGTGCGCATCGGTCCTGTCATCGACGACAACCGTTTCGAGCGCATCCTCTTCTACCCCGACCGCAAGAGCACCGGCCTGAAGCAGGTGCAGGCGCTGCTGCAGAAGGCGAACGAGGCCGATACGGACGCCGCGGCGATGACCGGCAAGAGCGTCGCGATCCAGGGTTTTGGCGCGCTCGAATTCGCGCTCTACGGCACCGGCGCGGAGACGCTGGCCGAAGCGCCGGACACATTCCGCTGCCGTTATGCGGCCGCCGTCGCCCGCCATATCGAGACGACGGCCGGCCAGCTCGTCGCCGCCTGGGACGCGCCCGACGGCGTGCAGCAGGACTGGAAGCATCCCGGCCCGCAAAACCCGGTCTTCCGCACCGGCAGGGAGGCTGTCACGGCCCTCCTCGGCATCCTCGTGCACGGGGCGGAGGCGGTGCGCGACCAGCGCATCGAGACCTTCTACCGCAACGGCGGCACGGCACGGCCGAAATCGGCGGTGTTCTGGCGCTCCGGCAACACCTGGACCTCGATCGACGCCAATATCGAGGGCCTGCGCACGCTGTTCGACATGTCCGGCATGGTCGAACTCATCGATCCGAACTACCGCTCCATCGCCGGCAATATCGACTTCGTGCTGAAATCGCTGCATCGCGTGGCGCCGACCATCGATCCCGACATCGAAAAGGCCGTCTCGACGCCGCAGGAGCAGGAGAAGATCGCCTTCCTCCTCATCAACACGCGCGACCTCATCCTGCGCCTCGACACCGAATATGGCGGAGCGATCGGGCTCGGCGCCGGCTTCTCCTTCGCGGACGGCGACTGATGGGCGCCCTGGGCGCCGGAAGCGCGCTTGTCGACCGCCGCGCCTTCCTGCGCATGGCGGGCGCCGCCTGGGTGGCGGCGCTCGGCCCCCGCGCATCGTTCGCCCTGTCGCGCACCGACGCCGTCTTCGCCTCCGGCTACAGGGAGCGCGACGGGAGCTTCGGCATCGCGGTGCTCTCGGAGGACGGCACGGTCATCGACCGGACGCCGCTGCCGGCGCGCAGCCACGGCATGGCCTTTTCGCCCGCGACGGGCCACCTCGTCGCCTTCGCACGGCGCCCCGGCACCTTCGCGCTGGTCATCGACCGGGGCGGCAGAGCCGCGCCGGTGACCATCGCGGCGGCCGAGGACCGGCACTTCTTCGGCCATGGCTGCTTCTCGCCGGACGGCAGGATCCTCTATGCCAGCGAGAACGATTTCGACGCCGGCCGCGGCGTCGTCGGCCTCTATGACGCAAGCGACGGCTATCGCCGCATCGGCGAATATTCGACCTACGGCATCGGCACGCACGACCTTTCCGTCAGCGACGACGGCCGGCTGCTGATCGCCGCCAACGGCGGCATCGAGACCCATCCGGATTTCGGCCGCACCAAGCTCAACCTCGACCATATGGAGCCCTCGCTCGCCCTGATCGACGCGGCCACCGGCACGCTCGTCGAGCGCCACACCCTGCCGGAGACGCTGCGGCGGCTTTCCACCCGCCACATCGACCTCGACGACAGGGGGCGCATCTGGTTCGCCTGCCAGTACGAGGGGCCGCGCAGCGACCTGCCGCCGCTCGTCGGCCATTTCGGCAAGGGCGAGGACCTGACCTTCCTCTCCCTGCCGGAGGAAACGACGATCGGCCTTGCCAACTATGTCGGCGCCATCGCCGTCAACCGGCGCGAGGGCCTTGTCGGCCTCACCTCGCCGAACGGCGGGCGTTTCGTCGTGCTCGAGGCGGAAAGCGGCCGCGTGCTGCGCGAGGAAACCGTCGCGGACGCCGCCGGCATTGCCGCAGCGCCACACGGTTTCGCGGTCTCCTCCTATGACGGTCGCTTCGCCGGACGCCGGGAACCCGTCGCCTGGGACCAGCATATCACCGCCCTGGCGCCACGCGGCTGAAGCCCCCTGGACGGGCGCGCGCGCCGCGCTACCTCCCGGGCATGAGAAACACGCCCCTCGTCTATCTTGTCTTCATCATCCTCGTTCTCGGCGGCGGCCTCCTCATCGGCGCCGGCAACATTCCCGATGAATGGTATCGCTCGCTCGCCAAGCCGGCCTTCAACCCACCTGACTGGGTCTTCGCTCCGGTCTGGAGCCTTCTCTACGCCATCATCGGCGTGGTGGGGGCGCGGACCTGGCTGGCGCTGCGCCGCTCCATGGCGATGCGCCTCTGGTTCGCCCAGATGGTCTTCAACTTCGCCTGGTCGCCGGTCTTCTTCGGCCTGCACGATCCGACCTCGGCGATGATCGTCATTCTCGGCCTCCTCGTCTCGGTCGCGGCCTTCATCGCCGTCTCCTGGCGGCAGGATCGCACGGCGGCGCTCCTCTTTGCGCCCTACCTCGCCTGGGTCGCCTTCGCCACGGCGCTCAACGCCGCAATCCTTCTCCTGAACTGAAAGGCGCTTGCGGCGCGGCATGGGCCGTGCAAACGTTCGGCCATCTTGGCTTTCCCCGCCGGCGCGCCGGCAGACCCCGTGTGCATCATGACCGATTTTCCGCCGGCCGATTTCGCCGACCGCATCACCAGAAGCTTTGCCCGGCAGGCGGCGATGCGGCTCATCGGCGCCGAACTCACCCGCATCGAGCACGGCACGGTGGAGATCGAGCTTCCCTTCGATGACAAGCTGACGCAGCAGCACGGCTTCCTCCATGCCGGCATCATCTCCGCCGCGCTCGACACGGCCTGCGGCTATGCCGCCTATTCGGTGATCGACGCGGATGCCGCCATCCTCACCATCGAGTTCAAGGTCAACCTCATGTCGCCGGGGCGCGGCGAGCGCTTCCTGTTCCGCGGCGAGGTCACCAAGCCGGGCTCCAACATCATCGTTGCAGACGGGCGCGGCTATGCCATTTCGGACGGCCCGGCCAAGCTGATCGCCTCGATGACGGGCACGATGATGGTGGTGCGCGGGCGCGAGGACATCGCCGGATGAGCCTTTCCCTCAAGCCCGTCGGCCCGTACCGCATCCTCTACATCATGGCCGTCGATGCCGAGTACGGCCCGCACCTGAAGGCCCGCATCACGCCCCTCATGACCGGGGTCGGCCCGGTCGAGGCGGCCGTGCAGCTGACGCGCGCGCTCAGCCGGCTGGAAGGAGAGGACAAGCTCCCCGACCTCGTCGTCTCGCTCGGTTCCGCCGGCTCCCCGACGCTGGAGCAGACCGGCGTCTACCAGGCGACCTCCCTTTCCTATCGCGACATGGACGCCTCGCCGCTGGGCTTTCCCCGCGGCGCGACGCCCTTCCTCGACCTGCCGGTGGAGGTGCCGCTTCCCGCCCGCATTCCCGGCGTCCCCGGCGCGCGCCTTTCGACGGGCGCCGGCATCGTCTCCGGCGCCGCCTATGCGGGCATCGACGCGGACATGGTGGACATGGAAACCTTCGCGGAACTGCGCGCCTGCCAGGCCTTCGGCGTCACGCTCGTTGGCCTGCGCGGCATTTCCGACGGCAAGGCCGAACTCAACCATGTCGGCGACTGGACGGAGTACCTCCACGTCATCGACGAAAAGCTCGCCGAGGCCGTCGACCGGCTGGAGGCGGCCATCGCCGAGGGCACCCTCATGCCGAAGGGCTGAAGATCCGGCATTTCCCCGTTGCGCGGGACGCGGATTTTCATTAAAGGCTCGCCATGACCCAGACAGCTCATCCCGACAGCGTTCTCATCATCGATTTCGGCAGCCAGGTGACCCAACTCATCGGGCGGCGCGTGCGCGAAGCAGGCGTCTATTGCGAGATCATCCCCTTCCAGTCGGCGGAAGAGGCCTTCCACCGCATGCGGCCGAAGGCGATCATCTTTTCCGGCGGCCCGGCATCGGTGCTCGACCAGGGCAGCCCCCGCGCTCCGCAGGTCGTCTTCGATTCCGGCCTGCCGATCCTCGGCATCTGCTACGGCCAGCAGACCCTCGCCACCCAGCTCGGCGGCACCGTCGAAGGCGGCCATGCCCGTGAGTTCGGCCGCGCCGACGTCGAGATCCTCAAGGCAAGCCCCCTCTTCGAAGGCTTCTGGGACGTGGGCAAAAAGTATCCGGTCTGGATGAGCCACGGCGACCGCGTGACGGTCGCGCCCGAGGGCTTCGAAATCATCGGCGTTTCCGAAAACGCCCCCTTCGCCATCTGCGTCAACGAGGCGAAGCGCTATTATACGACGATGTTCCACCCGGAAGTGGTGCACACGCCAGACGGGGCGAAGCTGCTCTCCAACTTCGTGCACAAGATCGCCGGCATCAAGGGCGACTGGTCGATGTCGGCCTATCGCGCCCGCGCCGTGGAAGCCATTCGCGAGCAGGTCGGCGACAAGCGCGTCATCTGCGCGCTGTCGGGCGGCGTCGACAGTTCCGTCGCGGCGCTCCTCATCCATGAGGCGGTCGGCGCGCAGCTCACCTGCATCCTCGTCGACCACGGCCTG
>CAMLOC010000164.1 GCA_946481465.1 uncultured Shinella sp.
GCCTTGGGTTCATCCTCGCGGCCGGCCATGCGCAAATGCGATAGCCTCAAATCCCGCATTCTGCCTTATCCGCCTAAAGCCATGTTGCAATGCGGCGACTTTCCCAGTATCGAAAACCAAATCCAACCCGTCGAATGAGGGAAGCGAATGCGTATCGATGCAATTTCCGTAGGCAAGAATCCGCCGGATGATGTGAATGTCATCGTTGAAGTGCCGGTCGGTGGACATCCGATCAAGTACGAGATGGACAAGGATGCCGGTGCGCTGATCGTCGATCGCTTCCTCTACACGCCGATGACCTATCCGGGTAACTATGGTTTCGTGCCGCACACCCTGTCCGACGATGGCGACCCGATCGACGTTCTCATCTGCAACACCCGCCCGCTGGTTCCGGGCTGCGTCATCAATGTCCGCCCCATCGGCGTGATGATCATGGAAGATGACGGCGGCAAGGACGAGAAGATCCTCGCCGTGCCGGTTCCGAAGCTGACGCGCCGTTACGACAAGGTCCACAATTACACCGACCTGCCGGAAATCACGCTGAAGCAGATCGAGCACTTCTTCGAGCACTACAAGGATCTGGAGCCCGGCAAGTGGGTGAAGATCGCCGGCTGGCAGGACGTCCATGTCGCCAAGAAGATGATCCTCGAAGCCGTCGAGCGCTACGAGGCGAGCAAGAAGTAAGCGGCTACCGGGCTGCTGCGCTTTCGAGCCTGAATACGATGTCCTCCGGGTCGCCCTCGATCCGGAGGATTTTCTTTCTCTGGGTGTCGCCGGTGAGCAGGCTGACCGCCGATTTGGGCACGCCGGCCGCCTTGGCGATGAGGGCGAGCAGCGCCTTGTTGGCCTTGCCCTTGTCCGGCGGGTCGCTGACGCGCGCCTTCAGGTAACAGGCGCCGTCGCTGCCCGCCTCCCAGCCGTCGATCGCATCGCGCCCGCCGTTCGGGGTGAGCCGCACGGTCAGGCGCACATGGTAGTCGTCTTGGCGCCGCAGGGCGGCACCGGGTGCCTGCGTCACAGGACGGCGGGCGCCAGAACGCTACGGATCACCTGCTCCAGGAAGAACAGAATGACGAGCACGACGAGCGGCGAAAGATCGACGCCGCCGAAATTCGGCAGGATGCGGCGGATCGGGCGGTAGATCGGCTCCGTCAACTGGTAGAGCGAGCGGCCGATGGTGGCGATCACCTGATTGTTCGCGTTGATGACGTTGAAGGCATAGAGCCAGGAGAAGATCGCCGAGGCGATCACCAGGAACCACGCTATGCTGATGATGAACAATAGGGTGTTGATGACCGCTATCATTGATGTCTCCAATTGGTTTCGTCTCGACATGTAGCCATTGCGCGCCCTGCCAGCAAGGCCGGGCGCCGGATGGCGCGGCAACATGTTTAATGGCGCGGGGCCGGGCGCCCCCGGGTGAATGTCCTCAGGCCTCGTGGAAGATGCGTCCCAGGAAGGACGTCATCCAGAGCCGGAGCGCCGCATCGTGCAGCAGGCGGCCGTCGAGATGGGCGCGGCCGACCTGCGCGCCCGGCAATTCGAAACGGTGCGCGCCGCGCACCACCCAGCGGTGCATCATGGCGAGCGTCAGTTCGCCGTGGAACTGGATGCCCCAGGCATTGTCGCCATAGCGGAAGGCCTGGTTCTCGTAGTGATGGCCTGTGGCGAGCAGCGTGGCGTCCCGCGGCAGGTCGAAGCCCTCGCGATGGAACTGGTAGACCATGTCCGGCCAGGGCATCAGCGCCGTGCCCGCCTCCGTCGCCGCCAGCGGATACCAGCCGATCTCCGTCCACCCTTCTGCATGGCCGAAAACCGTGCCGCCGAGGTTCTTCACCAGCATCTGCGCGCCGAGGCAGATGCCGAGGAAGGGGCGGTTCTCGCTCAGCGGCACGGAGAGCCAGTCGATCTCCGCGCGCACATAGGCCTCCTCGTCATTGGCGCTCATCGGCCCGCCGAAGACCACCGCGCCCGCATGGTGCGACAGCGTCTCGGGCAGCGGATCGCCGAGGACGGGCCGACGGATATCCAGCGCGTGGCCCATCGCCTGGAGGATCTGCCCGACGCGGCCGGGGCTGGAGGTCTCCTGGTGCAGGACGATCAGGACAGGGCGCTTGCGGCGCGGCTTGCGGGGAAAATCGAGCATGGCTCAGCCTTCGTCCGGTGCCTCGTCCGCCGCGGCACCGACCCGCCCGGCCACTTCCTGCCGCTTCATGATGCGCTCCCGGCCGGAGACGCCGAGCAGGTCCGCGATGCGCCAGATGGCGTGGTCCTCCATCTCGCTGCGCTCGCCGTCCGCATAGACGATCTCCCAGAGCAGGCCGATCAGGTCGATGCGCTGCTCTTCCGAAAGCTGGCGCTTCAGCTCGGAGGTGAAGCGGAAGAAATCGATCGCCTCGCTCTCCGCATCGGTGCCGGCGGCGACCAGCGCGTCGAGTTCGGCCTCGTCGAGGTCGTAGAATTCCTTGAAGCGGGCGCGCAGCGCCTTCTTCTCTGCCGCCAGGATCTTGCCGTCGGCCTCCATCACCTGGATGCAGAGCGCCATCACGGCGACCCGCGGGTCGTCGGCGGCAAAGGCCGGTCTGTCGCCGCCGGAAAGGCCCGCCAGAAACTGCTGCAAGCGTTCGAACATTCGGTGTCGCCCCGTTCCCTCAAGCCCTGGGAGGTGCCGCGTCCTTCGGGGTCGCGGCACCGTCGTCTTCTTCCGTTTCGTTCAGAACAAGCGGAAGCCGCTCGTCCCGTCCCGTTTGACGGCGCCTTCCTTGACGCCCGGATCGTCGGGCAGGCCGAAGAAGGGGCGTTCCTCCTCCTCCTCAGCGGCCACCGTTTCCTTCGCCTTTTCCACCGTCGCGACCTTCGCCGGCGCGGCCTCCACGACCGCGGCGACGACGACGGGTTTCTCCGCCTCCACCGTCTCGGTCCTGACGACCTCCTCGACCCGCGCGGCGGGCTTGCTCTCGATGGCGAGCGGCGGGAGGGTGCGGATGGCTTCGTCGACGGCGGCGGTCGAACCCTCCTCGATCGGGCCGTCGAGCGGGCTGACCGGCGTCTTCCATTCGAAAGCGTCGAGGCGGCCGGTGACCGGTGACACGGCTCGCCATTCCGGCGCGGTGATGCCGTCTGCCGTCCAGGCCGGATCGCGCGGCGCCTTCAGCGCCTGGTTCATCCAGTGGCGGATGCGGCCCTGGTCGCCCGTCTCGGCATCCTCGATATCGGCGAGCAGCAGGAAGGCGCTCTCGCGCGGCGACAGGCGGGCGGCCGCCTCGGCCTTGGCGCGGGCCAGCGCGAAGTTGCGCGTTTCCAGCGCGGTCTCGGCGACGGCATAGAGCGCTTCGGCATTGTTCGGCCGCATCGCTTCGAGCTTCTCCGCGCGCTTCAGGCGGTCGGTCGCCGAATCGCCACTGCGCGCGCGGACATAGAGTTTCGCGACATCGCCATGGGCGGTCGCCTTCCAGAGCTTTTCGAGGATGGCGGCGGCCTTGCGCAGGTTGTCCTCGCGCAGATAGGCCTTGGCCGCCACGAGGCCGGCGGGCACGAAGGTCTCGTCGAGCTTCAATGCCTGCTGGGCATCCTCGCGGGCGCCCTTGGGGTCTGCGTCGAGCCTTGCGGTGGCGCGCGCCGTCAGCAGCACCACCTTGCGGCGGGCATGGGCTTTCTTCTCCTCGGCTGAGCCGGAGCGGCCGTCGCCGAGAAGTTTCAGCGCCTCGTCCCAGTCCCCGGCCTCGGAGCGGTATTCGAGCGCGGCTTCCGCCGCCCAGGGCAGCTGCGGCGCCTTTTCCGCGGCGCGTTCGGCATATTGCCGGGCCGCCTCGTTCGCGCCGAGCCGGCGGGCCTCCAGGTAGAGGCCGCGCAGGCCGAGTTCGCGCGTTTCCGGGTCGTCCGCCATCAGTTCGAATTTCCGGCGCGCATCGTCGTAGCGGCCCTCGATCATCGCCGCCTGCGCTTCGAGCAGGTGGATGAGCGGCTCCTGGTCGGCACTCAGGAGACCCTTGGTGCGGCCGAGCATTTTCCGCGCGCCGGCGGCGTCCCCCGCGCCGGCGGCGATCAGGCCTGTGGAGAGCGCCTGGTAGCCGCGATCGCGCTTGCGGGCGCGAAAGTAGCGCTGGATCGTGTGCGGCGAGGTCCAGACGACGCGCAGGATCCACCAGGAGAACATGATCGCGGCAACCAGCGAGACGATCAGCGTGGCGGCGACCATCAGGCTCATGTCGGCCCGCTGGCCCTGCCAGATGATGGAGAGTTCGCCGGGACGGTCGGCAAGCCAGGCGAAGCCGGCGGCGAGCGCGAGGACGAAGAGAGCGAAGACCAGAATGCGAATCATGAAGCCTGTCTCCTCAGCCCTGGTTGCCTGCGGTGCCGGTCGCCGTGCCGTTGAGGGCGCCGGAAACGACGGTGCCGATCAGGCCTTCCACGCTCACGCGTTCGTCGAGCTTGCGCTTGTAGTCGACTGCTGCGGCCTGGCCTTTTTCCGGCAGGGTTTGCCATTCGATCTGCGCACCCTTGAAATCGCCGTTCTGCAGTTTGTTTTCGATGCGGGCGACCACCGCTTCGGGCGTGTCGCCCTCGATGCTGCCGACGGGGCGCACGCGGATCGCCGAGGCGGCGCTCGACATCAGCCGGTTGAAGATGCCCGCATCGCCCTCCGGCTGGTGCACGGCGTCGAGGATGGCATCGGCCGCCGCCTGGAAATCGCGCACGAGATCGGCGCGCGAGGATACGCCGACGGCGGCATGTTCGCGCAGGCCGGCAAGGGAGGGATCGTCCGGCGAAATGCTTGCGAAGGCCTCCAGTTCGGCAAGATAGGGACCGCCGCGGTCGATCGCGGTCTTGAGGGCACTTGCGGCAACCGCCCGCGCCATCTCGATGTCGCTGCGCGGTTCGTCGAGCTTCTCCTCGGCGGCGGCGATGCGTTCGGTGAGCTGGCTCTCCGTCGCGCTGACCGCCTCGGTGGTGCGCGCGATGGCCTCGCGCAGTGCCGCAAGTTCCGTCGTCAGCCGCGTCACATCGCCTTCCAGTTTGCTGACAGCCTCCGGGTTCGCGCCGGCATCGCTGCCCTCGCCGGCGGATTTTTCCAGCGCGGCGATCCGCGTCTCGATCGGCTGGAGGTCGACCGGGCTTGCGGCCGGCGTTTCGGCCAAGGTTTCGGAAAGCCGTGTCTTCAGGGCCTCCACTTCGTTCGTCAGGGTGGCAACGGCATCGGACTGGCTCGTCCTGTCGGGGCCGGGCGTCGGCAGGTAGCCGCCATATTGCAGGCTGCCGGCGCCCAGGAGCGCGATGAGGCCGCCCAGGATGCCGGCCGCCAGCGTGCCGGCATTGCTGCGCTGCGGTGGCGGCGGCGTTTCGGCGCGCGCCGGCTCCTCGTAGGTCGTGCGGGCAGGTTCGATCGGTTCGGCCTTTTCCTCGATGGGCTCGGCGGCGGTATCGGCTGCCGCGGGTTCCGCCGCGTCGGCTTCGGTGGTCTCGAAAGCCTGGTTCTCCGCCGTTTCGGCCTTGACCGCGTCCTCGGCTGCCTGTGCCTCGTCGCTTGCGGAGGCGGGAACCGCTTCGAGGTCGATCGTCACGGGTTCGTCGCCTGCCTTCTTGCGACGGGACGGGGTTTCCGGTTCCATGGCGACCTCCTCGCGTTCATGTGCATTGCATTAAACGTAGACAGGGAAGGCAGCGAGGGAAAGACCCTTGCGGCAAATTCGTCCGCCACCACCTGGCCTTCAGAGCAGATCCAGCAGGCTTTCCTCGTTGGGCGCCGAGGCGATGACGGTGGATGCGGCAAAGCGCTGCGGCACGGCCTTGGCGACATTTGCGCTCATGCAGAGCATCAGCGTGGACAGGAAGCGCTCCGGGATCTCCACGAGCGGGGAGAGCTTGAAGAACGCCCGTGCGCTTTCGCCGGAATAGAACAGCACGGCATCGGGTGCCGGTTTGAGAAGCGCGGCTTCCGTCTCGGAGCGCCGGGGGGCGACAGGCACCATGCGGTAAGCCTCCACGGTGCGGAGCGGGACGCCCGCTTCGTCAAGGCGCGCCTCGAAGCCGCGCGCGCGCGGCACGCCGGCGAGATAGAGGATCGGTTCTGCCGGCATGCCGAAATCCCGGCAATGCGCCACGATCATGTCGGCAAGGTCCCGGCCGTCGCCGCCGGGGGTGAGAACGGTGCGGAACCCCGCCGCGCTGGCGGCGTCCGCCGAGGCCCGCCCGACCGAGAAGACCGTAGTCAGGAGGTGGCGGTCGAGCGCTTCGCCAAGACCGCCGAAGAGGCGCGCCACCTCGGCACTGGTGATGGCGATGGCCGAATGGCGCTCCGCAAGTGCTACCTTTACCGCGTCGAGGTCGTGTTCGGGCCTCGATAGCGGCAGGCACACGGTGTCGTGGCCGAGCGCGGAAAGCTTGCGGACGGTGCGGCCTGCCGCCTGTTGCGGGCGAAGGACGAGGACGCGCACGGCTCAGCCCCAGCTTTCGAAGAAGCCCGCTCCCGCCTTGTCACGGATCGCCTGTCCCGTCGCCTCGCCGAGCCGGCCGGCCTCGCTCGTCGGGCCGCTCGTCTCGATCTCGTGGAAACGGCTGCCGTCGGGTGTCAGGATCATGCCGCGGAACTGGAGGCGTTCGCCCTCGACTGTCGCATAGCCGGCGATCGGCGTGCGACAGGAGCCGTCGAGCGTGGCGAGGAAACCGCGTTCGCAGGAGACCGCCGCGCGCGTCGCACGGTCGTCGATGGCGGCGAGCAGATCTTCCGTGCCCTTGTCGCCGATGCGGCTCTCGATGCAGATCGCGCCCTGCGCCGGGGCGGGCGGGAAGGAGACGGGATCGAGGATTTCCGTCGGCACGTCGAGCTTGCCGAGGCGTTTCAGCCCGGCATAGGCGAGCAGCGTCGCATCCGCCTGGCCTTCGGCGAGCTTGCCGAGGCGGGTATCGACCTGGCCGCGGAACACGATGACGTTGAGATCGGGCCGAAGACGCCGGATGAGCGCCTGGCGGCGGAGCGAGGCCGAGCCGACGGTCGCGCCCTGCGGCAGGTCGATGAGGCGGGCGGCGCTGCGGCCGATGAAGGCGTCGCGCACGTCCTCGCGCGGCAGGAAGGCGGAGAGGTGCAGGCCGTCGGGAAGCTTCGTCGGCATGTCCTTGGAGGAATGCACGGCGAAATCGAGCTCACCGGAGGCAAGCTGCGCTTCGATCTCCTCGGTGAACAGGCCCTTGCCGCCGATCAGCGCCAGCGAGCGGTCGGTGATGCGGTCGCCCTTGGTCGAGAGCACGACGATCTCGAACATGTCTTCCGGCAGGCCATGGGCCGCCATCAGGCGCGATCGGGTCTCGTAGGCCTGGGCGAGCGCCAGCGGGCTGCCCCGCGTGCCGATCCTGAAAGGTTTTGTTTGCATCCGCCTTGATCCGTTGTTACCGGGATGTCTCGTAACCGGGTTTCCGGTCCATCGCAATCAATTCCCAAGTGCTACAT
>CAMLOC010000165.1 GCA_946481465.1 uncultured Shinella sp.
CCCGCGCCCTCGTTGATCGGATCGGTCCCTTGTACACTCTCCTCCCGGCCATCCTGAAGAAGCGCCTCGACCTCGATTTCAGGACCTCGCCGGATTTCCGCGCCCGCATCGTCGAATATCCCGGCCTGTGGATGAGCGAGCGGGAGATCGCCGCGCTGCGCGCCGATCTTTCCAGGGTGGCGGGCCGGGCGGTGCCGGGCGGCGATCCCGACTACGGCGTGTTCTCCGGGCGCGAGGACGTCTTCCAGCGCACCATCGTCACCCTCGTCTACCGCGTGAGCGACGGTGCACCCGTCGCCTTCAATGCGCTGCCGGTTCTGTCGCTCTCGCTGTCGGGAAAGCCGGTCGAGGTGCTGCATCTCGGCCTCGTCATGATCGATCCCGCCGTGCGCAGCCAGGGCCTGTCCTGGGTGCTTTACGGCCTCACCTGCTTCCTGCTCTTCCTGCGCAACCGGCTTCGTCCGCTGTGGATCTCCAATGTCACGCAGGTGCCCGCCGTCGCCGGCATGGTGGCGGAAACCTTTTCCGACGTCTTTCCCGCCCCCACCCGCGGCGCGCGGCGCTCGCTGCGCCACCAGTTGATCGCGACGGAAATCATGGCCGCCCATCGTCCTGCCTTCGGCGTCGGCGACACGGCCGGCTTCGATGCCGGCCGCTTCGTCATCACCGATGCCTATACGGGCGGCTCGGACAGCCTGAAGAAGAGCTTCGAGGCGGCGCCGAAGCACCGCAAGGCCGAATACAACGCCTTCTGCGCCGCCGAACTCTACTACGACCGCGGCGACGACCTGTTGCAGATCGGCCGGCTCGATCTCGACGCCGCCCAGCGCTACCTCCTCGAAAGCGTGCCGCGCAATGCGCTCGGCCGGCTCGCGGTGGCCAGCCTCGTCATCCTGGCGCAGCGCCTGGCGCTGCCGCTCCTGCACTGGGCGGACGGCCGCCGCCCCTGGGGCATCCTGAGGCCTTCCCGATGAGTGTTTCCCGCGCCGTCCCGAAGCGGTCCGCCGCAGCATGATCGCGCCGACCCTCGCCGACACCTTCGTCTCGCTCGCCGCCTTTCTCGGCCTCCTCGTGCTGATCCGCGCGATCGGCACCTTCGATGCCGGAAGCCCGCTGACGCGCCGCGTCCTCTTCGGCCTGCGGGTGCTCGCCGCGCTGATGGCCGGCCGCGTCCTCGCCTGGTGGACCGGCCTCTTCCTCTTCGAGGCCGTGACGATCGTCGCCGCCGGCCTCGTGCCGCTCGCAACGGTGCTCGTCGCCGAGGGCCTGATGCGCCGCCACGCCCCGCCCCTGACGAAATGGATCGCCGCGGGCGGTGCGGCGGTCTTCGCCGTCCTCGCCTTCCTGCCCGCCTCGCTTGCCGATCCCTGGCGGCTGGTCGGGCTCTTCCTCTACCAGCTCGTCACCTTCGCGCTCGCCGGCCACATGGCCGTGACGCGCGACCGGAAAAGCCTCTCACGGGCGGAAAACCAGGCGGTGGACCGCATTGCGCTGTCGCTGCTGCTCATCCTGCCGCTGCTCGTCACGGATTTCCGCTCGGCCTATGTCGACCTGCCGGTGCGGCTCGGCGGCCTTGCCGTCCTCTTCCTCTGCTGGCTGCTGATCAGCCTCGGCCAGCGCGCCGCAAGCCACCGCGACACCCTTATCGCCTTCGTCGTCCCTGCCGCCGTCGCGCTCGTCGCCGCGCTCGCCATCGGCGTGGAGAACGGCTTCGGCACCGCCGCGCTCGCCCGCACCGCCAGCGTCGTCACGGCGGCGGTGCTGCTCGGCATCATCTGGAAGGACGGCATCGGCCTTGGCACCGAGCAGCGCCGCCGCAGCCTCATCCGCCACCTTGCCGAAGACCGCATCGACGATACGCTGGCTTTCCTGAGGGAGTTGCAGAACCACCCGCTCGTCGAGGGCGCGCTGCTTCTGGAGGAGGCCGAGCTTGCCGACCTCGACCTTGCCGGCCTGAAGCGGCTTCTTGCCGCCCGGCCGCTGCTGCGCGCCACGCAGGCCGCGGAGCTTGCCGAGACCGACGCCGAACAGCTCGCCTGGCTCACCGAAAAATACGAGGCGACCCATGTGATGCTGGTCTCGCGAAAACCCTTCCGCCTGATCGCCCTCAACATGCCCTCCGTCTCCGCCACGCCGGGCGCCGAGACGGAACTGAAGGTCGTCCAGCGCATGGCGCTCCTGATTTCGGAAAGGGCGGCCGAGCGGGATCCGTGAGGGCGGGATCATCCCGCCACGCTCTTCCCGCAGGCGACAGGCTTATCGCATAGGGGTGAAGGCCCCTCCCCACAAGGGGGAGGGGCTTAACCCGCGGCAGGCCCGACGCAAAATTCAAGGCGATGAGCAGGCTGCCAACCTTCTCCCCCCTTGTGGGGGAGATGCCGGCAGGCAGAGGGGGCCTTCACAGGCAAGCGCCCCCACCGCCCGTCGATCCCCTCAGGCCGCCGCTTCCGCCTTCGCCTCCTCCGCCAGCAGCCTCTGCGCCGTCACGAAATCCACCTTGCCGGAGCCGAGCACCGGCACCGGGCCGATCTTCACCTCCGAGGGCACCATCATGTCCATCGCACCCCTGTCCTTGGCAAAGCGCAGGAAGGCGGCGCGGGTGGCGTCGGGGGCGTCGGTGAGGAGGACGAGGCGCTCGCCCTTCCTGGCATCCGGCAGGGAGACGACGACGGAGAGCTTGCCCGGCCACAATTCGCCGGCCAGCGCCTCGACGGCGGCGAGCGAGACCATTTCCCCGCCGATCTTGGCAAAACGCTTGGCGCGGCCGCGGATGGTGATGAAGCCGTCCTCGTCCACCGTCACGATGTCGCCGGTATCGTGCCAGCCGTCCGGCGTCGGCTCCAGCACGCCGGGGTTCTCGACGCGCAGGTAGCCGGCCATGACATTCGCGCCGCGCACGAAGAGGCGGCCGCCCTCCTCGACGCCCGGAACGGCGTCCAGCCGGTATTCCATGCCGGGCATGATCTTGCCGACGCTGCCGGCCTTGTTGAACATCGGCGTGTTGAGCGCGATGACGGGCGCCGCCTCGGTGACGCCGTAGCCTTCGAGGATGCGCACGCCGAACTTCTCCATGTAGAGCGCGCGGGTGGTGGCGCGCACCGGCTCGGCGCCGGCGAAGCAGTAGCGGATCGAGCGGAAGTCGTAAGGGTGGGCGGTGCGGGCATAGCCGTTGAGGAAGGTGTCCGTGCCGAAGATGATGGTGGCGTTGGAGGAATAGATCAACTCCGGGATGATGCGGTAGTGCAGCGGCGAGGGATAGAAATAGACCGGCACGCCGGAGACGAGCGGCAGGATGGTGCCAGCTGTCAACCCGAAGGAGTGGAACACCGGCAGGATGTTGAACACCTTGTCGCCCGAATGGAAATCGATGCGGGAGGCGGCCTGCGCGGCGTTGGAGAGGATGTTGCGGTGGGTCAGCACCACACCCTTCGGCGTGCCCTCCGAGCCGGAGGTGAAGAGGACGACGGCCGGATCGTCGGCCTTGCGCCCGGCCAGCGGCCGGCCCTTGCGCAGGAGGCCCCGCAGCTTGTCCGCAAAGCCGATGGTCTGGCGCAGATCATCGAGCCAGACGATCTCCACCGCCGTGGCCAGTTCCTCCACGACCGGGCCGAGCTTGGCCTGGGTGACGAAGGCGCGGGAGGTGAGGACGCGCCGCACCCCGGCCGCCTTGCAGGCGGAGAGGATGTTCGCCGCGCCCGCCGTGAAGTTCAGCATGGCCGGCACCTTGCCCGCGGACATGACGCCGAGAAGGGTGGCGACGGAGCCGTTGGCATTGGGCAGCAGCACGCCGAGCGTCTTGTCGTCCGGATAGAGCGCCCGGAATTTCGCGCCGAGCACGGCGGCGCCCGTCAGGAGCTTGCCGTAGGTCAGCGACCCGGTGACGGGGTCCTGGACGGCAAGGCGGCGCATGCCGCGTTCCTTCGCCGTGGCGATGATCTTCTCCAGCACGGTGGCGCCGGTATCCGTGGTCGAGAACATCAGCATGGACATGACCTGGTAGAGCTCGGCGCCCGCGGCCATGCGGCGCTTTCGGCCCTTCAGCTCGGCCGGCACGGTGAGGCGCACGGGCGGCAGGATCGTCACCTTCACCTTGGGAAACAGCCGGCGGCGGACATGGAGCGAGGAGAGGCGCGAGAAATAGCTCTTCTCCAGCCCGTCGATGCGCACGGGCACGACCATCGCGCCGGTCTTGTCGGCGACCATGGCCGCGCCGTCATAGACCTTCATCAGCGCGCCCGTGACGGTGATGCGGCCTTCCGGGAAGATGACCAGCGGCGCGCCGTTGTTGACCGTCTTGATCAGCGTGCGCGTCGCCATCGGCTTCGAAGGATCGAGCGGCAGGAAGTTGCACATCTTCAGGAAGGGTTTCACCCACCAGGCCTTGGCGATCGTGTAGTCGACGGCGAAGGTCGGCTCGTCCTCCGTCAGCGCCAGCGCCAGCGCGCCGTCGAGGAAGGAGACGTGGTTGAGCGCGATGATCGGCGCCTTGCCGGCCTTCTTCAGGTTGTCGAGGCCATCGACCTCCAGCCGCAGGAAGGCGCGGAAGAGGATGGAGACGAAATCGCGGAAGGCATTGGTCGGCAGGGTGCGCAGCATGATCCAGGCCGCAACGACATTGGCGATCGCAAGGCCGGCGAGCAGCACCGGCGTCGAAACGCCCGCCGCCTGCAGGGCCGCCACGAGGCCGCCGCCGACCGTCATGAAGCCGGCGGAAAGAACATTGGCGGCGCCGATGACGCGCGAGCGCTGCTCCTCCTCCGCCCAGGCTTGAAGCGCGGCGAAGGTCGGCACGACGAGGAAGGCGCCGGCAATCGCCATGCCGGCGAGATCGACGGCGATGCGGAGCGTATAGGGGCCGGCGAAGAAGGCGGAGAGCGTTTCGGCCGGCGCGGTGACGGTCGCATGGCCGACGCTCCAGGCAAGGTCGAGGCCGAACAGCGCCATGATCAGCGTGCCGACGGGGGCCGGCAGGAGCACGATGCGGCCGGCCGACATCCAGGCGGCGATGGCCGAGCCGATGCCGACCGCGACGGCGAAGACGGCGAGATAGGCGGTGATGGCCGTTTCGCCGCCGCCGAGATTGCCCTTCACCATGGGCGGCAGCAGCGAGAGCACGATGGCGCCGACCAGCCAGAACCAGGCGGCCATCAGCGCAGAGCGCCACAGGCGCCTGTCGCCCCTCAGCGCATTGACGAGGCGGCCGGTGGAGCGGAAGACGTTGCGCTCGACGACAAGGTCAGGCGCCTTGGCGCCGACGCGCGGGATGAAGCGGCTCGACAGCCAGCAGGCGAGCGCCAGGCCCAGCATCATCGGCCCGAAAAGCCAGGGATTGACGCCGCCGGCGGCGGCAAGGCCGGCGACCAGCGTGCCGCCGAGGATGGCGATGAAAGTCGCGCCCTCGATCCAGGCATTGGCGCGCGGCAGTTCCTTGCGCTCCAGATGATCGGGCAGGATGCCGTATTTGACCGGGCCGAACAAAGCGGAGATGACGCCGAACAGGAACAGCGCGGCCATCAGCACCGTGACGGAGTGGAAGGCGAGGCCGACGACCGCGACGGCCGCGGCGGCAAGCTCCACCCGCTTCAGCCGCTCGGCCATCACCGCCTTGTCGACCTTGTCGGCAAGCTCGCCGCCGAGCGCGGAGAACAGCAGGAACGGCGCCATGAAGACCGCGCCGGCCAGCGTCACCAGCGACCCGGCCTCCTCGGCCGCGACGGTGGCGAGGATGAGGAAGACCAGCGTGTTCTTCAGGAAATTGTCGTTGAAGGCCGACAGGAACTGGGTCCAGAAGAGCGGCGCGAAGCGCCGGGAGGTCATGAGGTTCTGTTGCACGGCGCATCTCCCAATGTGCGGGACTTTTTCAGGTTGACGCTTCAGGCGGCGCGGTTCTTCGGACTTGCGGTTCAGACATTTTCCCGCGCCGCTTTATGAACATTGTTCATTATTCTTTTTCGCATGGAAATGAACGCTGTTCAAGTGTAAAATGAACACCGTTCAAAAAAGCGAGGCGGATGCGATGGCCGACAGGCGGCAGACGAAGAAGGAAGAGCTGAGGGCCCGGCTTGTGGCCGCCGGCACCGCGCTGATCAGCGATGAGGGCCTGAAGGGCCTGCGCGCCCGCGACGTCGCCGAGCGGGCGGGCGCGGCGCTGGGCGGGCTCTACACGGTGTTCGACGATCTCGACGGCCTGGTGCTCGCCGTCAATTCCGGCACGCTGAAGCGGCTGGAGGCGGCGCTGGAAGAGGCGATCGCGCCCGGTGCGACGGCGGGGGAGACCTTCCTCAGCCTGTCGCTCGCCTATCTCCGCTTCGCTCTGGCCGAGAGGAACCTCTGGTCCGCCCTCTTCGAGCACCGCATGCCGGAGGGCGTGCCGGTGCCCGACTGGCACCTTGCCGAGCACGCCTTCCTGATCGGCCTCATCGCCGCGCCGATGGCCGCGCGCATGCCGGATGCCCCGGCGGAGGACATCGCCATCCGCGCCCGCACCTTCTTCTCGGCCGTGCACGGCGTCATCGCCATCAGCCTCGAGGGCCGGTTCGTCGGCATCACGCCGCAGGTGCTGGAGCGCGAGGTCGCCGCCCTCGCCCGCATCCTGGCCGGCAGCCTTACGTGAGCTTGCGCCGGTGGACCGCCCAGGCGGCCGCCGCGCTCATCGCCGCCAGCGCATACCAGGTCAGCGCGTAGACGAGGTGGCTGTTGCGGAAGGCGACGACCGTCATGCCGCCGACCGGCAGGCCGCCGGGATTGGGCGTCGCGTCGGCATCGATGAAATAGGGCGCGACGTCGGACAGCCCCTTCGCCGCGGCGATGGCCGCGACGTCGCGGGAGAACCAGCGGCCGCCCGCCGGGTCGTTGGCGCGCAGGAAGCCGCCGCCGGGCTCGCTGAGGCGCAACAGCCCCGTCACGGCGACGGGGCCGGCGGCGATCTCGCTTGCCGTGACGTCGCGGCGGTCGGCGGGCACGAAGCCGCGGTTGACCAGCACGGTCGTGTCGTCCGCCAGGAGGAGCGGCGTCACCACCCAGAAGCCCGCGCCGCGTTCCGTCACGGCCTGCACCAGCACCGATTTGTCATGCCGGAAGCGGCCGGTGGCGGTGACGCGGCGGTATTCGTCCCCGTCGCGGGTGATCGCCGGCCATTCCGCCCGCCCGGGCGCCGGCACGGGATCGGCGGCAATACGGGCGTCGACGCGGGCGATAAGGTCGAGCTTCCAGAACAGGCGCTGCACCTGCCAGGTGCCGAGCGCGAGGAAGACGGCGACGAGCAGGATGAGGAAGCCGGTGAGAACGCGGCGGGCGCGGGGGGACGGTTGGGGCATGGGTCTATCGCACCCTCTGTCCCGTCGAGGATCTTCTCGACATGTCGCGCCGTCGCATCCGGGCAATGCCCCTCACCCTAGC
>CAMLOC010000166.1 GCA_946481465.1 uncultured Shinella sp.
CCGAGGCAGCCCGGCATGATCGGGTTGCCCTCGAAATGACAGGGAAAGTACCAGTCATCGGGACGGACGTCGTATTCGGCGCGCAGATAGCCCTTGTCGAAGGCGCCGCCGGTTTCGGAAATGTCGGTGATGCGGTGGACCATCAGCATGGGCGGCAGGGGAAGCTGGGCATTGCCGGGGCCGAACAACTCGCCGCGGCCGCAGGCCAGGATTTCCTCATAATTGTAGCTGGATTGCCTCGTCGTCATCGAATGTCTCATCCCCGGTCTGAACAACGCTTGATCTGCGTTAGATTTAGAGAAGGTGCGGCACGATTTGAAGCACCCGGGCCTTCTCCTTTTTATCGCCCCGCCGTCTTCGGGCGGGACGTTCATTCAGCTGTCCGCATACATGATGCCAGCGGTGACAGCCAGCGCAAATTGCCGTGACGACAGTAAAGGCCCCGGTTTTTCCGCATGTTGAGCGCCTTGAGGCCGCCGTAATCCTATTGAATCCCGGCGCTCGTAAAGTTATATCGAATGTTCAAGATTGTTGTTCAAGGCCAGACAAGCGGATCCGTCGCCCATGACGCATGCACACGAGATGCCCATCGAAGAGCGCCTGCGCCATTGCGGCCTGCGCCCGACGCGCCAGCGCGTGGCACTCGGCGACCTGCTCTTCGCCAAGGGCGACCGCCACCTGACGGTGGAGGAACTGCATGAGGAAGCCGTCACCGCCGGCGTCCCGGTCTCGCTCGCGACCGTCTACAACACGCTGCACCAGTTCACCGAGGCCGGTCTCATCCGGGTGCTCGCGGTCGAAAGCTCGAAGACCTATTTCGACACCAACGTGTCGGACCATCACCATTTCTTCGTCGAGGGCGAGAACCACGTTCTCGACATTCCCGTGAGCAACATCGCCATCGGCAACCTGCCGGAGCCGCCCGAGGGCATGGAGATCGCGCATGTCGACGTGATCATCCGCCTGCGCCCGAAGAAGGGCTGATCGCGGGCCGCTTCCCTCACATCACGTCATCGGGATGCCGGCCCGGCCGGGGCTTGTAGACCGGGAAGCACCAGCCGAATCGCCCCGCCGCGCACGATGAAGGCGGCGCCGATGCCGATGGCGGACGCCAGCCAGAGCGGCGCGCCCGCAACGCTTGCCGCCGTGAAGCCGGCCGCGCCGATCAGCGCCGCGGTGATGTAGATTTCCGGCCGCAGCAGAACGGACGGCTCGCCCGCCAGCATATCGCGCAGGATGCCGCCGAAGCTCGCGGTCAGCACGCCCGTGGTGATCGCCACCGTCGGCGAGCCGGTGGCGGCAAGGCCCTTCGCCGCGCCCATCACGCAATAGGCCGAGACGCCCATCGCATCGAGCCAGAGCAGCAGGCGGTAGCGCGACTCGATGCGGTGCGCCAGCACGAAGACGACCAGCGCCACCGTGACGCAGACGATGAGATAGGTCGGGTTCACCACCCAGAAGACCGGCGTCGCCCCCAGGATGACGTCGCGGAACGTGCCGCCGCCGATGCCCGTCGCGGCGGCGAGGAAGAGAAAGCCGATGATGTCGAGCTGCTTGCGCGAGGCCGAGAGCGCGCCGGTCGCGGCAAAGACCGCGACACCCGTATAATCGAGCAGTTCCAGGATCGACACGCTTTTCTCCTTCCCCGCCCAAGCCTCGCGACAGCTTCCCCGCGCTAGAGTGCGCCCCCGTGCGCCAGGGCAGAATCAGGCGCCGCGCGGCCCGTCCGCATATTGACCGAATCGCCCGCCATGGAAAGGTTTGACAGATGGCCATCCGCATCCGTTTCTTCGCGCTTCTTGCCGCCGCACTCGTTTCGACGGTCCTGCCGGTCCGCGCGGCCGAAATCGTGCCGGATGCGCGGGCGGTCGTCGAGGCCGAGGTCGCCACGCGCTGCAAGGCGCCGATCTATGGCGACGATTTCGCTGACAATGTCGATTTCAACAATGACGGCATCGTCGATGCGATCTTCAATCTCGGCGCCGTCAATTGCGACGGCACGCCGGGCGGCCTGTGCGGCAATGTCGGCTGCCCCCATGAATTCTACATCCAGGTCGCCGAAGGTGGCTATTTCCTTGCCGCCAATGCCGATCTCTACGGCTACGAGATGAAGAAGCGCTACGGCAACATGGTGCTGGAACTGAAGGCCAATGCCGCAAGCTGCGGGCGCGACGATCCCGAATATTGCATCATGACCATTCGCGTGCGCGGCGCACAGTTCGACACGATCTCGAAGAAATAGCCCCTATTGCGGGAAGAGCGCGTGGGTGCGGCCCGCGAAATAATAGACGAGCAGCCCGATCCATTCCCTGAGCGCCGTCGTCGTCAACTGGCTGTTGGTCGAGGGCTGGGTGAAATCGAGTGTTAGTCCAGCCTGGCCCGTCGTGCGGAAATCCGTCGGCCAGGGCAGGACGTCGAGATCGAGCTTGCGGAAAAGGCCGACCGAGCGCGGCATATGGAAGGCCGAGGTCACCAGCAGGCAGCGCTCCAGGCCGTTGGCGGCGAGCAGGTCCTTGGTGTTTGCGACGTTTTCGAAGGTCGTACGTGATTCGGTCTCGCGGATGAGCCGGTCTGCGGGCACGCCGAAGGCTTCGAAGAAGCGTGTCGCGACCGCCGCGTCGCCCTCGTAGCTGCCGCTCAGCGAGCCGTCGCCACCGGAAATGAGGATGCGCGCTGCCGGAAATTCCCGCGCCAGCCGCAGCGTCTCGATGAAGCGGTCGCCCGCCTGGTTCATCTCGAAACCGCCGCGTGCCGAGATCACCTCCGCCTCCACGCCGCCGCCGAGCATGACGACGCAGGTAGGCCCGCCGGCGGGCAGGTCAGCCCGCGGGATGCGGTCTTCCAGCACCTGCAGGAGGACAGAACCCGTGGTGGTGAACAGCGTCAGGAAAAGCACGAGGGCGGCAAGCCCGCTCGCCGCTGCCCGAAGACGGTTCCGTTTCAAAAGTCCGGCCACAAGGCCGAGGACGAGCAGCAGGAGCGCGAGCGACAGCGGCTGGGCTGCCAGCCAGAAGATCTTCGAGGCGTAATAGGTCACGCGTTACCCGCTGTCCGTTGTCGTGTCCATGCTGGCCTCAGGTCCGCCCGAGGGCCGGGGCCGGGGCCTTGCCCCGCCGCAGATAGAGGATGCCCGCCGCCAGCGCAACGCCTGCGGCGAGAACCGCGATGGCGATCAGCGGACGATAGGCGATCCAGGCGATGGCGATGACGGCCGGTCCGATCAACAGGGTGAGGATGAGGGCGATCGCCGAGGTGCCGAAGCGCACGATGGAGCCGACGAAGGGCACGATGTCGGCGATCACGCCGAGGATCGACAGGATGAAGGCGAAGCCGACGAAGATGCCGATGAGCCCGCCGGCCCGCACCAGCCAGGTGATGATCGTGTTCTCGCTCTGCGCCGCGTCGAACATGGCCGCGGCGTCGACGAGGCCGGCATCGCTGAGGAAGAGGTCGCGCCCGTTCGTCGTCTTGTAGGGCGTCAGGCCGCTGCCGCGCTGGGCGCCGACGAAACTCGCCTCGGCGATATCGGAGCGCTCGAAGCGGATGCGGATGTCGCCGACCTGCGGATCCTCGGGATTGAACGAGAAGACGGCCTGGCCGGCGATCGTCGAGACGGGCTTGCCGAGCGCCACGGCCTCGCCCATCCGGTTCGCATCGAGTGCGGTGAGCGGCACGGGGCGTTCCTCGCCGAGGCGCGCCACTGCGCTGCCATCGACGCTGAAGGCGCCGATCGTCGCGGATTTCACGGGGAAATTCGCGTCGTCGATCGGCTTTTGCGGATTGTCGTGGCCCGACTGGCGGAAGCTGCCGGAGTTGACCTCGTTGCGCTTCCATTCCTTGTGGTAGGAATAGGTGGTGACCGTCTCCTCGCTGCCGCCGAGCTGCTTGCGCGTCTCCGACTTCGAGGTCTCGACCCACTGGTACATCTCGACGATTCGCTCGAGCCCCGCTGCTCCTTCGGCCGAAATGCCGAGCGTGTCGTCCTCCGGGACCCCGACCGGCTTCACCGGCCCGGAAATGTGCACCAGCTTGCCGTCATTCGCCGGATCGACGCTGCCGTTGTCGACGGAGACGACGAGGCCGGCGCCCTCGACGAGCGCCCGGTAGGTCTTCACCGACCGGCCTTCGTTCCAGAAGAGAAGCCAGATGCAGGCGATGAGAAGAATGAAGCCGATCACGATCTTGATCAGCGCCCCCTTCAACCTGGAGAACCAGGACGTGGTCGTCGTTTCCGTGAAGCTCATGATTGTCCCCCGACAAGGCGTGACGCGCGGCAGGACATGCTTATTCGCGCTTCCTGAACTGCGCAAGCGGGGACATACTGGCCCGAACACGGGGCGGGGTGCCGGAACATCTCCAGCCCTGCGCCGTTGTCGCAGAAACGGAAGGGAGCCTGTCCATGACCGACGATCGCGAAGACAAGATCCGCAAGCGCGCCCATGAACTCTGGCAGCAGGAAGGCCGGCCGGACGGCAAGCCGGACGACCACTGGTATCAGGCCGAACGGGAAATCGACCAGGGCGACGGCGAGATCGAGGGCGACGACGTGCCGAACCTCGCCGCCATGCGGGAAGCGGCCCGCGAGCACACGGATGCCTTCCTGGTCAAGACAGACCTCGAGGACGCCGAGCAGCGCGAAGTGCCGGGCACGCGCGAGCAGCCGTAGGATCAGATATCTGTCTTTGGAAGGGATTTGGTGGAGCTAAGCGGGATCGAACCGCTGACCTCTTGCATGCCATGCAAGCGCTCTCCCAGCTGAGCTATAGCCCCATAACGGGTCCGGCAGGGCCGGTTTCCGGGAACCGAAGCGGCGTTGCCGTTCGGTGTGGCGGCTTATTACTTCCGGGTTTCGGAGATGGCAAGCCGAAAAATGAAATCCGGCCGATTTTTTTAAAACCGGCCGGAAAATCAAACTCTTATGCTTCGTCTTCGTCGCCGGTCACGCCGATGAGGCCGGTCATGTCGTCATCGTCGTCGTCTTCGTCCTGTTCGAGGAACGTGTCGTCCTCGTCGCCGTCGATCTCAACGTCGTCGTCGCCGAGATCCGGCAGGTCGTCGCCGCCCGCTGCATCCTCGTCGGCATCCTCCAGCGAGACGAGTTCGACTTCCGTGTTCTCGGTATCGACTTCGTTGACGTCCTCGTCCTCATCCTTCTCCAGGACCGCGGCCGCCGAGGTTTCCTCGAAGAAGGACAGCGGATAGGACTTGCCCGTATAGGGGGAGACGATCGGATCGCGGTTCAGGTCGTAAAATTTCCGGCCGGTTTCCGGATCGATGCGTTTGGTGCCGAGTTCCGCTTTTGCCACAATCAAAGCCTTCTGTGTGCCGTATGTTTCCGGCGGGGCCGGGGTTTCCGGCGCGTTGAACGGTAAAATGATTAGCCGGTCCCCTTAATCGTCTTGGGCAATCCTGTCAAAGCCTAACTTTGGGCCCGGCTTCGAACGGTCCTGATGCAAACGCTGCGACGAATGTTTTTCGACGGGATGATGACGGTTTAAATCGTTTGTGATAGCAAGCCCGCGTTCTCCCCGGGCGATCCTCTCCGGGGAGCCGTGGATGTATATAAGGAAGACGATCATGTCGCACGGCGCAAGTAGCCGGCCCGCAACCGCCCGCAAATCCTCCGGCCTGTCCGGGACCGTCCGCATCCCCGGCGACAAGTCGATTTCCCACCGCTCCTTCATGTTCGGCGGCCTTGCCAGCGGCGAGACGCGCATCACCGGCCTGCTGGAAGGCGAGGACGTGATCAACACGGGCAAGGCCATGCAGGCGATGGGCGCGAAGATCCGTAAAGAGGGCGACACCTGGATCATCAACGGTGTCGGCAACGGCGCACTGCTCGCGCCCGAGGCACCGCTCGACTTCGGCAATGCCGGCACCGGCTGCCGCCTCACCATGGGCCTCGTCGGCGTCTACGATTTCGCGTCCACCTTCATAGGCGACGCCTCGCTGACCAAGCGCCCGATGGGCCGCGTGCTGAACCCGCTGCGCGAAATGGGCGTGCAGGTGACGTCCGCCGACGGCGACCGCCTGCCGGTGACGCTGCGCGGGCCGAAGACGCCGACGCCGATCACCTATCGCGTGCCGATGGCCTCCGCGCAGGTGAAGTCCGCCGTGCTGCTCGCCGGCCTCAACACGCCCGGCATCACCACCGTCATCGAGCCGATCATGACGCGCGACCATACGGAAAAGATGCTGCAGGGTTTTGGCGCCAATCTCACCGTCGAGACGGATGCGGACGGCGTGCGCACGATCCGCCTCGAGGGCCGCGGAAAACTCACCGGCCAGGTCATCGACGTGCCGGGCGACCCGTCCTCGACGGCCTTCCCGCTGGTCGCGGCGCTGCTCGTGCCGGGCTCCGACATCACCATTCTCAACGTGCTGATGAACCCGACCCGCACCGGCCTCATCCTGACGCTGCAGGAAATGGGCGCCGATATCGAGGTGCTGAACCCGCGCCTTGCCGGCGGCGAGGACGTGGCGGACCTGCGCGTGCGTTCCTCCACGCTGAAGGGCGTGACGGTGCCGGAAGACCGCGCGCCGTCGATGATCGACGAATATCCCGTCCTCGCCGTCGCAGCGGCCTTCGCGGACGGCACGACGGTCATGAACGGCCTCGAAGAACTGCGCGTCAAGGAAAGCGACCGCCTCTCGGCCGTCGCGGTCGGCCTCAAGCTCAACGGCGTCGATTGCGACGAGGGCGAAGCTTCGCTGGTCGTGCGCGGCCGCCCGGACGGCAAGGGCCTCGGCAATGCCGCGGGCGCCGCCGTCGCCACCCATCTCGACCACCGCATCGCCATGAGCTTCCTCGTCATGGGGCTCGTCTCCGAGCATCCGGTCACGGTGGACGACGCGACGATGATCGCGACCAGCTTCCCGGAGTTCATGGGGCTGATGACGGGGCTCGGGGCCAGGATCGAGCAGCAGTCGGCCTAGGAGCGGGACCTGGCCGTCGTGCGCGGTTGCCGCAGGTGCGCGGCCTGCGCTTCACGAAGATGCCAGCCACATGTGACCGGTCGCAACGGCAGAATGTGTGGCGAACCCTTGGCATCACGCACCGTTTTTCCGCTAACACGCTTCGTGAAGCGGATATGACGCAAGGATGCGAAATGACGACGATTGCCATCGACGGTCCAGCGGCTGCCGGCAAGGGTACGTTGTCGCGCCGGATTGCCGAGGCCTACGGCTATCACCATCTCGATACCGGCCTGACCTATCGCGCGACGGCAAAAGCGCTGCTCGATCGCGGCCTGCCGCTCGATGACGAGGCGATCGCCGCCGACGTCGCGCGCAATCTCGACCTTTCCGGCCTCGACCGCGCCGTTCTCTCCGCGCACGGGATCGGCGAGGCAGCCTCGAAGATCGCCGTCATGCCGGCTGTCCGCC
>CAMLOC010000167.1 GCA_946481465.1 uncultured Shinella sp.
GCCTCGCTCGCTCCGCCCGGCTGCAAGGGCAAGCCGCGCGTCGCGGTGCTCACCCCCGGCATCTACAATTCTGCCTATTACGAGCATTCCTTCCTTGCCGACATGATGGGCGTCGAGCTGGTCGAAGGCTCGGACCTGCGCGTCATCGACGGCAAAGTGAAGATGCGCACCACGCGCGGCTATGAGGCGATCGACGTGCTCTACCGCCGCGTCGACGACGACTTCCTCGATCCCCTCACCTTCCGGCCGGATTCGGCGCTCGGCATTCCCGGCATCATGGATGTCTACAAGGCCGGCAACATCACCATCGCGAACGCCCCCGGCACCGGCATTTCCGACGACAAGGCGATCTATTCCTACATGCCGGAGATCGTCGAATTCTATACCGGGCGCAAGGCGCTGCTGGAGAACGTGCCGACCTGGCGCTGCTCGGAGGAGGACAGCCTGAAATACGTGCTGGAGCACCTGAGCGAACTCGTGGTGAAGGAGGTGCACGGCTCGGGCGGCTACGGCATGCTCGTCGGCCCCACCGCCTCGAAGAAGGAATGCGCGGCCTTCGCCGAGAAGCTGAAGGCCCGGCCGGCGAACTACATCGCCCAGCCGACGCTCTCGCTCTCCACCGTGCCGATCCTCGTCAACAAGGGCATCGCGCCCCGGCATGTCGATCTTCGGCCCTATGTGCTCGTGTCCGACAAGGTGCAGATCATTCCCGGCGGGCTGACCCGCGTGGCGCTGAAGGAAGGCTCGCTGGTGGTCAATTCCAGCCAGGGCGGCGGCACGAAGGACACCTGGGTACTGGAGGACTGAGCCGATGCTGGGACGAACTGCAAACGGCCTCTACTGGATGTTCCGCTATATCGAGCGGGGCGAGAACATCGCCCGCCTCATCGATGCGGGCCTGCGCATGGCGCTGACGCGCTCCGGCTCGTCGGACGAGGACTGGGACGGCGTCCTGCAAAGCGCCGGCGTGCGCGAGGATTTCGACGCGGTGCACGGCAAGCTCACCGGCGCCGACGCGATCGACTACCTGCTGCGCGACCGCTCCAACCCGTCGAGCGTGATGTCCTGCATCGAATCGGCCCGCAACAATGCGCGCATGGTGCGTACCGCGCTGACGCGGGAGACCTGGGAAGCGACCAACGAGTGCTGGATCGAATTCAAGGACATGCTGGCAAAGCGCATCCGCCCGGCGGAAATGCCCGAGGTGATCGACACGATCAAGCGGCGCACCGGCCTCATCCGCGGCGCCTTCCACGGCACGATGCTGCGCGACGACATCTACAACTTCTCGCGCATCGGCACCTTCATCGAGCGGGCGGACAACACCGCCCGCATCCTCGACGTGAAATATTACGTGCTGCTGCCGGCGATCGCCAAGGTCGGCTCGTCGCTCGACAACATGCAATGGGAATCGATCCTGCGCTCGGTCTCCGCGCACCGCTCCTATAGCTGGGTCTATGACGGCGACTATTCCTCGACCAACATTTCCGACTTCCTGATCCTCAACGACCGCATGCCGCGCTCGCTCGCCTACAGCTACGACAAGATCGTCAGCAATCTCGGCTATCTGGCAAAGCTCTACGGCGACAACCACGCGGCCCACGAGACGGCTTCCGCCACGCTGATGCTGCTTCGAAGCCGCACCATCGACGACATCATGGAGCAAGGGCTTCACGAATTCATCGAGGAGTTCATCGCGCACAACAACCGCCTCGGGGAGGAAATCTCCGAAGGCTACCGTTTCTATCGATAGGGCTGGCGAGCGATGCGACTGAAGATCAGCCACACGACCGAATATCACTATGACGACCCGGTGCAGTATTCCCTGCAGCGGCTTCGCCTGACGCCGAAGACCCAGCCGGGCCAGACCGTGCGCGACTGGACGACCACCGTGCACGGCGCGCGGCTGGAGGCCGGCTATACCGATCACTTCGGCAACCATGTCGATCTCGTCAGCACCAATGCCGAGCAGGTGGCGATCCGCATCGTCGCCGAGGGCGAGGTGGAGACGGAGGACCGCGCCGGCGTCTTCGGCCCGCACCAGGGCTTCGTGCCACTGTGGCTCTACCTGCGCGAGACGCCGCTGACCCGGCCCGGCAAGCTGGTGCGCGAGCTCGCCGGAACCGCCAGCGGCGACAACGAATTGGGGCGCATGCATGCCCTGATGGCCGCTATCCACGAGACCGTCGCCTACAAGCCCGGCGAAACGGCCTCCGACACGACGGCCGAACAGGCGCTGGAGAAGAAGCAGGGCGTGTGCCAGGACCACGCCCATGTCTTCCTTGCCGCCGCGCGCCATCTCGGCCTGCCGGCGCGCTATATCTCGGGCTACCTGCTGATGGAGACGCCCGAGCAGACCGCAAGCCATGCCTGGGCGGAGGTGCACCTGCAGGGCCTCGGCTGGGTCGGCTTCGACGCCGCGAACAAGATCTGCCCGGATGCGCGCTATGTGCGCCTGTCGACCGGCCTCGACTACAAGGACGCCGCCCCCGTCTCGGGCATGGTGCTCGGCCATTCGGCCGAGACGATGCGCGTCGCCATCACGGTGGAGGCGGCCGGCCAGAGCCAGTCGCAGAGCCAGAGCTGACACGAAACGGGCGCGATCTCCCGACCGCGCCCGAAAAATTCAGTGGCTGTCCTTGCCGACCGCGTTGCCGCGGCAACCCTTCAGGAAATCGAGGTCCGCACCGGTATCGGCGCCCTGGACGTGCTGCTGGTGCAGCCAGGCATAGCCGGAAGACGGCAGCTCGTGGTTCGGCTTCCAGTCGGCAAGCCGGCTCGCCAGTTCCTCGTCGGAAATGTCGAGATGCAGGCGGCGGTTCGGCACGTCGAGCTCGATCATGTCGCCGTTCCTGACGACCGCAAGCGGACCGCCGACGGCCGCTTCCGGCGAGGTGTGCAGGACGACGGTGCCGTAGGCCGTGCCGGACATGCGGGCATCCGAGATGCGCACCATGTCGGTGATGCCCTTCTTGAGCACCTTCGGCGGCAGGCCCATATTGCCGACCTCGGCCATGCCCGGATAGCCCTTGGGTCCACAGTTCTTCATGACCATGACGCAGGTCTCGTCGATATCGAGAGCCTCGTCGTTGATCTTGGCCTTGTAGTCGTCGATGTCCTCGAAGACGACCGCCCTGCCGCGATGGGTGAGGAGATGCGGCGAGGCTGCCGAGGGCTTCAGCACCGCTCCCTTGGGGGCGAGGTTGCCGCGCAGCACGACGATGCCGCCCGATTGCGTCAGCGCCTTTTCCGCCGGCAGGATCACGTCCTCGTTCCAGTTGACGACGTCCTTGACCTCGTCCCACATCGTCTCGCCCGACACCGTCAGGGCGTCCTTGTGCAGAAGGCCGGCCTCGCCGAGGCGCTTCAGCACCACCGGCAGGCCGCCGGCATAGAAGAACTCCTCCATCAGGTACTTGCCCGAGGGCATGAGGTTGACGACGGTCGGCACGTCGCGCCCGCAACGGTCCCAATCGTCCAGCGTCAGGTCGATGCCGACGCGGCCGGCGACCGCGAGCAGGTGGATCACCGCATTGGTCGAGCCGCCGATGGCCGCATTGGTGCGGATGGCGTTCTCGAAGGCCTCTTTCGTCAGGATATCCGAGGGCTTCAGGTCGTCCTTGACCATCTGGACGATGCGACGCCCGGTAAGCTGCGCCATGACCTTGCGGCGGGAATCGACCGCCGGGATCGCGGCGTTGCCGGACAGCGCCATGCCGAGCGCCTCGGCCATCGAGGCCATGGTGGAGGCGGTGCCCATCGTGTTGCAGGTGCCCGAGGAGCGGCTCATCGACGCCTCGGCCTCGAGGAATTCGGCCTGCGTCATCTCGCCGGCCTTCACCATTTCGGAGAATTTCCACAGATGCGTGCCCGAACCGACGCGCTCGCCGCGGAAATAGCCGTTCAGCATCGGACCGCCGGTGACGACGATGGAGGGAAGGTCGACCGAAGCGGCCGCCATCAGCAGCGACGGCGTGGTCTTGTCGCAGCCGACCATCAGCACGCAGCCGTCCATCGGCTGGCCGCGGATCGTCTCCTCCACCGCGAGCGCGGCGAGGTTGCGGTACATCATCGCCGTGGGGCGGAAGGTGTTTTCGGATGCCGAGAACACCGGCACTTCCATCGGGAAGCCACCGGCCTCCCAGATGCCGGCCTTCACCTTCTCGGCAAGCTCGCGCAGGTGGCCGTTGCACGGCGTCATGTCCGACCAGGTGTTGAGGATGCCGATGACCGGGCGGCCGTCGAACAGGTCGTGCGGATAGCCCTGGTTCTTCATCCAGCCGCGATGATAGATCACGTCACGGCTGGTGCCGCCGTACCATTCCTGCGAGCGCAGCCTGCGCGGCCATTCAGCTTTCTTCTTCATCTCTTCCAGTCCTCGAAGGGACCGCCCGAAAGATCCGGACGGCTTTGTCTCACGCCAGCGTGTAGGCGGTCTTGACGGTCGTATAGAATTCGTTGGCGTACTTGCCCTGCTCGCGCGGGCCGTGGGACGAGCCCTTGCGCCCGCCGAAGGGCACATGGAAATCGACGCCGGCCGTCGGCAGGTTGACCATGACCATGCCGGCCTCCGCATTGCGCTTGAAATGCGTCGCATGCTTGAGGCTGGTCGTCGCGATGCCGGAGGAGAGGCCGAAGGGCGTGTCGTTGGCGACAGCCAGCGCCTCTTCGTAGTCCTTCACACGGATGACCGCGGCGACGGGGCCGAAAATCTCCTCGCGCGAGATGCGCATGTCGTTGGTCGCCTCGGTGAAGAGCGCGGGCGAAAGATAGAAGCCGGGCGTCTCGCGCTTCAGCAGCTCCCCGCCGAAGGCGAGCTTCGCGCCTTCCTTTTGACCGATCTCGATATAGTCCGTGTCCTGCTTCAACTGGCTCTCGTCGACGACCGGGCCGATATGCGTGCCGGCCTTCAGCGCGTCGTCGACGACGACGCTCTTCAGCCGCTCGCCGACGGCGGCGACGAACCGGTCATGGATGCCTTCCGTGACGATGACGCGCGAGGAGGCGGTGCAGCGCTGGCCGGTGGAGAAGAAGGCCGAGTTGACGGCGGCTTCCACGGCGACATCGAGATCCGCATCGTCGAGCACGACGAAGGGGTTCTTGCCACCCATTTCCAGCTGGTACTTGCGGTTATGCTCGACGGAGGCGAGCGCCACGCGCTTGCCCGTCCCGGTCGAGCCGGTGAAGGTGATGGCATTGACGTCTGGGCTGTCGAGCATGGTCTGGCCGACGACGGAGCCCTTGCCCATGACGAGGTTCAGGACGCCCTTCGGCAGGCCGGCGCGCACGAGGATATCGACGATGGCCCAGGAACAGCCGGGCACCAGTTCGGCCGGCTTGAAGACGACCGTGTTGCCATAAGCGAGCGCCGGCGCGATCTTCCAGGCGGGAATGGCGATCGGGAAATTCCACGGCGTGATGATGCCGACGACGCCGACCGGCTCGCGGGTGATCTCGACGCCGATGTTCGGACGCACCGAGGGCAGCACCTCGCCGGCAAGGCGCAGGGTCTCGCCCGCGAAGAAATCGAAGATCTGGCCGGCGCGCACCGTCTCGCCGATGCCTTCGGCCAGCGTCTTGCCCTCCTCGCGCGAGAGCAGCCGGCCGAGTTCGTCCTTGCGGGCGAGGATCTCGTCGGCGGCCTTGCGCAGGATCGCATGGCGCTCGAGGATGCCCGAGCGCGACCAGGCCGGAAGGGCCGCCTTGGCCGCCGCGATCGCCGCCCTGGTGTCCTCGACGGAGGCGCGGGCATATTCGCCGACCACATCGCCCGTGTTCGACGGGTTGATGTTCTTGACGGCGTCCGAGCCGACCCATTCGCCGGCAATCAGGTTCTGGTGGATCGTCATGGGCCGAGGCCTCCTGTCACTCACGGCGCGGCCCGAAGGGCCGACGCGTCGATTACAATTGACGGATTTCGATCTCTTCTTCCTTGGCAATCGCCAGGGAATTGCGCAGCGGCAGGCCGAAACCCTCCGCGCCGATCTCGAACACGTCGCCGGCCTCCGTGCGGACGCCGTCGCCGAAGGACAGCGTCGCCGTGCCGAACATGTGGACATGGATATCGCCCGGCGCGCGGAACAGGCCGTATTTGAAATGATGGTATTCGAGGTTGGCGAAGGTATGGGACATGTTCGCCTCGCCGGAGACGAAGGGCTTTTCCCACAGGACCGCGCCGCCGCGCACGATGCGCGAGAAGCCGCGGATATCGTCCGGCGGGCTGCCCACGCGGATTTCCGGGCCGAAGCTCGCCTGGCGCAGCTTCGAATGGGCGAGATAGAGATAGTTGATGCGCTCCGTCACATGGTCGGAGAATTCGTTCGACACGGCAAAGCCGATGCGGAAGGGCGAGCCGTCGGCGGCGATCACGTAGATGCCGGCCATTTCCGGCTCCTCGCCGCCGTCGAGCGCGAAGGAGGGCGAGGTGAGCGGGCTGCCCGGCGCGACGGCCTGGCTGCCGTTGCCCTTGTAGAACCATTCCGGCTGCACGCCCTTCTCGCCCGGCTTCGGCTTGCCGTTCTCAAGGCCCATGCGGAACATCTTCATGGAATCCGTCAGCGTCTCTTCGGCCGCTTCCGAGGTCTTCTTGTGCATGGAATCGCGCGTCGCGGCGGAGCCGAGATGGGTGAGGCCCGTGCCGGTCAGGTGGAGATGGGCGGCATCGGGATGGGTGATCGGCGAAAGCAGCCGGCCCGCGGCATAGGCCGCCTCGAGATCGACCGCCGCGCCGAGGCCCTTGGCCTCGATGACGGCCTTCAGCGACTGCCCGCTGTTCGCCGCTTCCATGGCCAGCGCGTAGACGCTTTGCGCGCCCTCTACCGCGCGGCCCTCGCCGCCCTCCTCGCGCACGACCACCGTGATCGAGCCGTCGGCATTCGCTACCTGTGAAATCAGCATCCTCGTTTCCTTCCTGAAGCCCGGCTCCGGCCAAAGCTTCGCACCTGCGGCGGACAGACGTCACCGCACTGGCCGCGTCCGCAGCCGGTCAAACACGTTTGCAATCCTCGGGCGGACCGGGTCCCCGGTCAGCCCTTGTTCTTGTTGTAGACGTCGAAGAACACGGCGGCGAGCAGCACCAGGCCCTTGATGAGCTGCTGGTAGTCGATGCCGATGCCCATGATCGACATGCCGTTGTTCATCACGCCCATGATGAAGGCGCCGATCACCGCGCCGATGATCTTGCCGACACCGCCGGACGCCGAGGCGCCGCCGATGAAGCAGGCCGCGATGACGTCAAGCTCGAAGCCGACGCCGGCCTTCGGCGTTGCCGAATTGAGGCGGGCGGTGATGATCATGCCGGCGAGTGCCGCCAGCACGCCCATGTTGACGAAGGTGTAGAAGGTCAGCCGCTCGGTGTTGATGCCCGAAAGCTTGGTCG
>CAMLOC010000168.1 GCA_946481465.1 uncultured Shinella sp.
GGCGTCGACTTTCGCCGCCGGATAGGGTGTGCGCAGCAGGAGCAGGAAGCCGGCGAGGAGGAAGGCGATGAGCGCCATCATGCCGAGGCGGGCGGAGCCGGTCGCGGTGGTGACGAGCGCGACGGAGAGCGGCGCGAGGAAGGACGTGGCGCGGCCGGACAGGGCGTAGAGGCCGAAATAGCGGCCCGCCTCGTCGGGATGGAGGCTTCTTGCGAGATAGGAGCGGGCGGAGGCCTGGACGGGGCCGAAGGCGATGCCGATCAGGAGGCCGTAGAGGATATAGGCCTTTTCCGCCGCCGTGCCGAAGAGGCCGCCGGAATCTTCCATCGGCAGCGGCACGAGGCCGAACAGCGTGAAGCCGGGGCCGGTCGAGACGATGCCGATGGTGGCGAGCGTCAGGCAGACGAGGCTCGCCACCACGACGGTCTTCGAGCCGAGGCGCCTGTCCATGCGGCTGGCATAGAGGCAGCCGCCGATCGCCACCACGTTGAGAATGATGCCGTAGATGCCGAGTTCGAAGGTCCGCCAGGCGAACATGCCGGCGGCGAAGGTGCCGCCGAGCGCCAGGAGCCCGTTGACCCCGTCCTGGTAGATCATCCGGGCAATCAGGAAGCGCAGGATGCCGGGTTTCCTGCGCAAGTCGCGCAGCGTGACGGAGAGATCGGCCAGGCCCGCCCGCACGGCGGCCTTTATGGGCAGTCCGCGGCCCTGGTCCGGCGTGAAGAGGAACATCGGCAGGATAAAGACGAGATACCAGAGCGCCGAGATCGGTCCGGTGATGCGGGCATCCTCACCGGCGGCCGCGTCGAGGCCGAAGAGCGGGGCGATGCCGATCGCCGTTCGTCCGGTCTCCGGATTTGCGGCCAATAGCGCGACGACCGCGACCAGCACGATCATGCCGCCGAGATAGCCGAGGCCCCAGGCGATGTTGGAGATGCGGCCGATCTGCGCAGGGCTGACGAGGCGAGGCATCATCGAATCGTTGAAGACGATGGAGAATTCCGCCGCCACGGTGGCAAGCACGATCATCGCCATGGCGAAGATGAGGCTGCTGCCGGGCGCGGCCTGCCAGAGGGCGAGGAGCGCCAGGATCTTGACGGCGGCGAAGGCGGAGATCCAGGGCTTTCGCGCGCCGGAGGCATCGGCGATGGAGCCTATGACGGGCGCGAGCAGCGCGATGGCGATGCCGGCGATGGTGAGCGTGTAGCTCCAGGCCGCCTGCCCGGCCGCGTGGTCCTCGGTGAGGCGCGAGACGAGATAGGGGCCGAAGATGAAGGTGGTGATGACCGTGAAGAAGGGTTGCGCCGCCCAGTCGAACAGCATCCAGCCCGCTATGCCGAGACGGCCCGTCCGCCCTTTTGCCGCTTCCGCCACGCCCGCCCCCGCTTCTCGAATCGCTGCGGCGGGTTTTCACGCCGGTTCCGGAGGAAGGCTAGCATTTGCCGGTGGCGGCGTTCAACGGGTGCGGCGAGCCGCAGCCGCGCGAGGCGGCTGCGGTGAAGGAGGGCTTGCCCTTACCGTGCACGGTCCTGGGCGAGCTCGCTCAGGATGCCGGCGGCGACGCTGACCTTGGCGAGCGTGGCTTCGCCCGCTTCCGTCAGCGCCGAGAGATTGGCGGTGACGCGGGCGAGACGCTCGCGGTCGCCCTGCTGCCAGGCGGCAAGCGGGGCCTTGTCGCCCTTGTGGCGCGTCAGCACCGCGGTGGCGAGGTCGCGGCGGGCATTGGCGATGTCGGTGAGGCTGCGCTGCAGGGCGAGCGCCTCGTAGAGATCGCCGGTCGGGATGCGGCTTGCCGAGGAAAGCAGCCGGCCGATATTGAGCGTCGCGCTGATGCCGGCGAAGGTCTGCGCCGTCTTGCCGAGCGTGTCGCCCGTCGCCCCGGCGATCAGCATGACCTCCGGCACGAAGGTCAGCATGGAGAGCGTGGCGATCTCCTCCGCCAGCTCCGTCGGCACGCCCTCGTCCTCATAGGCATGGGCCTTGCGCCGGGCTTCGTCGCCGGCCTGTTCGGAGATGAGGGTGGAGAGGTGCGGGCGCAGCTGCTTCAGCGCCTGCTTGAGCTTGTGCACGGCCTCGTTCATCGGGCCCGACACGGCCCCGGTGGTCAGGAGCAGGCCGGTGACGGAGGCATAGATGCGGCCGATCTCCTCGTAGAGTTCGTTCTGCACCGAGCCGGAGACCTGGTTGTCCAGCGCATCGACGCCGGCATAGAGCGCGGCGAGGCCGTAGCCGTCGCGGGCGATGACGGCGGCCTTCACCGCATTGGCGGGGCCGAAGCCGGTGCCGTCGGTCAGCGTGTTGACGAAGGCCGGGCCGCCGCGGTTGATCACCTCGTTGGCCAGGATCGTCGCGATGATCTCGCGGCGCAGGCGATGGGCGCGGATGTCGTCGGCATAGGCCTTCTGCATCTTCGCCGGGAAGTAGCCCATCAGCGTCGGTTCGAAATAGGGCTCGTCCGGCAGGTCGGTGTGGATGAGCTCGTCGAACAGCACCAGCTTGGCATAGGAGAGCAGCACGCCGATCTCCGGCCGCGTCAAGGGCTTGCCGGCCTGGTAGCGCTCGGCCACGGCGCGGTCGTCGGGCAGCGTCTCGACCTTGCGGTTGAGCTGGCCGGCGGCCTCGAAGCGGTCCATCAGGCGGGTCAGCGGCGCGCGGTTGGCCGCGCCCTGCCGCTCCGTCAGCGAGATCGCCAGCGATTGCAGGTAGTTGTTGCGCAGCACGAGATGGCCGACCTCGTCGGTCATCGAGGCGAGCAGCACGTTGCGCTTGGCGCGCGGCAGCCGGTCGTCCCGCATGGCGGCGGCGAGCGCGATCTTGATGTTGACCTCGACGTCCGACGAGTTCACGCCGGCCGAGTTGTCGATGGCGTCGGAATTGCAGCGCCCGCCCTTGAGGCCGAAGGCGATGCGGCCGCGCTGGGTGACGCCGAGATTGGCGCCCTCGCCGATCACCTTGGCGCGCACGTCGTCGGCGACGATGCGGATCGGGTCGTTGGCGCGGTCGCCCACCTCCGCGTCCGTCTCGTTCTGGCCGCGGATATAGGTGCCGATGCCGCCGAACCACAGGAGATCGACCGGCGCCTTGAGGATCGCCGTCATGATCTCGAAGGGCGTCGCCTTGGCCTTGTCGATGCCGATGACGGCCATGGCCTCCGGCGTCAGCGTCACGGATTTCTCCGTGCGCGGGATGATCATCGCACCCTTGGACAGGGCCGAGCGGTCATAGTCCTGCCAGCTCGAGCGCGGCAGGTTGAACATGCGCCGCCGCTCGGCGAAGGACGCATCGGTATCCGGGTTGGGATCGATGAAGATGTCGCGATGGTCGAAGGCGGCGAGGAGCCGGATCTTTCGCGACAGCAGCATGCCGTTGCCGAAGACGTCGCCCGACATGTCGCCGACGCCGGCCACGGTGAACGGCGTCTTCTGGATGTCGATGTTCATCTCGCGGAAGTGGCGTTTTACGGTCTCCCAGGCGCCGCGGGCGGTGATGCCCATCTTCTTGTGGTCGTAGCCGGCCGAGCCGCCCGAGGCGAAGGCGTCGTCGAGCCAGAAGCCGGCCTCCTGCGCCAGGCCGTTCGCCGTGTCGGAGAAGGTCGCCGTGCCCTTGTCGGCGGCAACGACGAAATAGGGGTCGTCCCCGTCGATGCGCACGGTATCGGCCGGCGGCACGACGTCCTGACCGACGATGTTGTCGGTGACGGAAAGCAGCGTGCGGATATAGGTCTTGTAGGCCTCGGTGCCGGCCTTGAAGACGGCGTCGCGGCTGCCGCCGACGGGAAGCTGCTTCGGATAGAAGCCGCCCTTGGCGCCGACGGGCACGATGACCGAGTTCTTGACCTGCTGGGCCTTGACGAGGCCGAGCACTTCCGTGCGGTAGTCCTGCGCGCGGTCGGACCAGCGCAGGCCGCCGCGGGCGACCTTGCCGAAGCGCAGGTGCACGCCCTCGACCTCGGCGCCGTAGACGAAGATCTCGCGGAAGGGCCGCGGCTCCGGCAGGCCGTCGAGGGCCTTCGGGTCGAGCTTGACCGCCAGCGTCTTGCGCGGCTTGCCGTCCGCGTCGTGCTGGAAATAGTTGGTGCGCAGCGTCGCCTCGATGGCGTTGACGTAACGGCGCAGGATGCGGTCCTCGTCAAGGCTCGGCACATCGGCCAGCGCTGCCTCGATCGCTGCCGCCACATCCGCCGATTTCTTCTCGCGCTGGCGCTCGGAAAGCTTCGGATCGAGGCGGGTCTCGAACAGGCGGAAGAGGTTTGCGGCGATAAGCGGGTACTTGTTGAGCGTATCGGCGATGTAGCCCTGCGAATAGGCGATGCCCGTCTGGCGCAGGTAGCGCGAATAGGTGCGCAGCGCCATGATCTGGCGGGCGGAGAGGCCGCCGGTGAGGACGAGCCGGTTCAACGCGTCGTCGTCCACCTCGCCGTGCCAGGCGGCGAGGAACGCCTCCTCCAGCATCGGGCTCAGCTTGGCGAGGTTGATCTCGATGCCGTCGCGCTGCCGCAACTCCATGTCATGCAGGATGACGCGCCGCTCGCTGCCGTCGAGGCCGGCAAGCGCCAGGTCGTGCGTCTGCTCGCTGATGACGTTGAAGCCGAGGTTTTCGAGAAGCGGCACGCGCCGCGACAGCGAAACGGGCTCGCCCGCATGGAAGATCTTCAGTTCGACGGAGGCATGATCCGTGTTCGAGGCCTTGCGGTAGAAGGCGATGCTGATCGGGTTCTCGGGCGTCGCCGTGGCGATGAGGGCAAGGTCCGCATGGGCCTCGGCGGGGGAGAAGTCCTCCTGGTAGCTGTGGTCGGCGACGAGCCGCACGCCGTCGGCGTTGGAAAGCGCCTCGAAGCGGTCGGTCCAGCGGGTGGCGATCTCGCGCACCGCCTGTTCGAGCTTGGCCTGCGCAATGCGCGGCGTCTTGCCGCCGGAGCGGCCGATGATGAAATGCACGCGGGCAAGGCCGCCTTCCGGGAAGGCCGGGTAATAGGCCGAGACGCGGCCGTCATAGACCGACTTCAGATAGTTGCCGATCTTCTCGCGCACGTCCGAATCGTACTGTTCGCGCGGCACGTAGACGATGACCGAGACGAAGCGGTCGAAGCGGTCGATGCGCGGCAGCACGCGGATGCGCGGCCGGTCGGACAGTTCGTTGATCTGCTCGCAGAAGGTGGCGAGCAGGCCGGTGTCGATCTGGAAGAGATCGTCGCGGGGATAGGATTCCAGCGTGTTGATCAGCATCTTGCCGGAATGGCTCTTCGGGTCGTAGCCGAAATGCTCGATGACCGCGGCCACCTTGGAGCGCAGCAGCGGGATCTGGCCGGCGGCGTGGGTATAGGCCGTCGAGGTGAAGAGGCCGACGATGCGCAGTTCGCCGATCACCCTGCCCTTCGCGTCGAAGCGCTTGACGCCGACATAGTCCATATAGGCCCGGCGGTGCACGAGGGACTTCACATTGGCCTTGGTGACGATCAGGAAATCGGGGCCTTCGAGGAATTCGAGGATTTCCGGCGTCGTCGTCACCGCGTCCTTGCCGAGGCGCAGCACGCGCACGTCCGGATCGGACAGGATGCCGAGGCCCTCGCCGCCGCGCTCCACGGTCGCCGCCTCGCCCTTGCCGGAATAGCTGTATTCGCGCATGCCGAGGAAGGTGAAGTTGTTGCCGCGCAGCCAGTGAAGGAAGGCGAGCGTCTCGTCCTTGCCCGGCTTCTCCTTGGCGTAGCGCTCCATGTCGGCCATGGCGCTGTCGAGTTTCTCCACCATGGACGGCCAGTCGTCGACGGCCAGATGCACCTGGTCGAGCACTGTCCCGATCCGCTGGGCAAGCGCGGCGGCCTCGTTCGGCGCCAGTTCGGACAGGTGGATCTCGATATGGCTGACCCGCTGCGCCGGGTCGCTGTCCTCGTCCGGCGAGAAGAGTTTCGGCGTTTCGCCGGGGGCCACGACAAGGATGGGATGGATCGCAAGGTGGATGTCGCGATGCGTGCTCGTCACCTCGCCCATCACCGAATCGTAAAGGAACGGCTGGTTGCGATCGGTGACGGAGAGAACCGAGACCGGCTGGCCCTGCGGGCGCACGTCGGCAAGCGTGGCGACCGTGATGCGCGGCCCGCTGCCGTCCCAGGCTTCGATCTCGGCCATGGCATGGGCGGCGGCCACGGCCAGCATCTCGCCCGTATAGTGCTCGATGTCGTCCTTGCTGGCGCGCCCGAAGAGGATATCCGGGTTCAGCGTCTTTGCGCCGAGGGCTGCGGCTGCGGCCTTTGCGGCCTCGATGTGTTTTTCTCGCTTCACGTTGGTCCTGGCACCCATGGAATTCTCCCTCGAATCCGATCGGCCGGACGTTAGCAGAAGAAAAAATGCACGCGACGAAATTTGTGGAATCGTGAGAAAATTCAATCGATTTTGTCCAAGATAGGTCAGTTTTGCTGTCGTTTTGTCATGAAAATCGTGTTTTCTCGTCGAAAAGCAGCCCGAAACCGGTCGGGGCCGTCTTCTTGGGCTTTTCGGCCCATGGCTGGAAAAGGGGTGGGCGTTGACAGGAAATGACCCCCTTGTCATCACTCGGGCGGAAGCAGGGAGCCGGTCATGAACGAGAGCGACAAGGGTACGGTCATCGTGATTTCGAGCCATGTGGTGCGCGGCACGGTGGGTAACCGGGCCGCCGTCTTCGCGCTCGAGACGCTCGGCCATCCGGTCTGGGCGCTGCCGACGGTCATCCTGCCCTGGCATCCCGGTCGCGGGCGTTCGACGCGGGTGACGATCTCCGCCGAGGATTTCGACGCGGTGATCTGCGACCTCATCCGTGCGCCCTGGCGGGGCGAGGTCAAGGCGGTGCTGTCGGGCTATCTCGGCAGCGCGGCCCAGGCGCATTCCGTGGCGCGGCTCGTCGCGGCGCTGCGGGCGGAAAATCCCGATCTCCTCTATATGTGCGATCCGGTCTGCGGCGACGAACGCGGCCTCTACGTGCCGGAGGATACGGCGGTGGCGATCCGCGATGCGCTGATCCCGCTTGCCTCGATCGCCACGCCCAACCGGTTCGAGCTTGCCTGGCTTGCCGGCGCGCCGCTCGAGACCAACGGGGCGATCCTGGAGGCGGCGCTCTCGCTCGGGCCGGCCCGCATGCTCGTCACCTCTTCCCTCGCGCTGATGGCGGGAAGCACCGGCAATCTCTATCTCTCCGGGCGCCATGCGCTGCTGGCGGAGCACCGGCTGGTGCCGAACCCGCCGAACGGCACGGGAGACCTCCTGGCCGCCGTCTTCCTCTCGCGGATCATGGAAGGCCTGCCGGAGGAGCGCGCCCTGATGATGGCGACCGCCAGCGTCTTCGAGATC
>CAMLOC010000169.1 GCA_946481465.1 uncultured Shinella sp.
GGCCTGACCATGTTCGAACCGGGCTCGGTGTGGAATACCATGCCGGCACACCTGCATGACCGGCGCATGGAGGTCTACCTCTATTTCGGCATGGAAGAGACGACGCGAATCTTCCACTTCATGGGCGAGCCAAGCGAGACCCGGCATGTTGTGCTCAAAAACCACGAAGCGGTGCTGTCGCCCGGCTGGTCCATCCATTCCGGTGCGGGAACGGGACGATATTCCTTTATCTGGGCGATGGCCGGTGACAATATGAGCTTCACCGACATGGACAAGGTGCCGATGGATGCGCTCAGATGACCCCTTTTGATCTTTCCGGCCGCTGGGCTATCGTCACCGGCGCCAATACCGGCATCGGCCAGGCGATATCGGTAGGGCTGGCGCAAGCGGGCGTGGACATTGTCGGCGTCGGGCGGTCGAGCATGGACGGGACAGCGCAACTCGTCACGGCAATAGGCCGAAGCTTCGTGCCACTCACCGCCGACCTGTCGGACACAATGGCAGCCAAGGCTGTTGTTGAACGGGCCAAAGCCGCCGGCGCGACACTTGATATCCTCGTCAACAATGCCGGCATCATTCGCCGTGCGGATGCGCTCGATTTCACCGAAGACGACTGGGACGCGGTGCTCGACACCAACCTGAAATCCGTCTTCTTCCTCTGCCAGGCCTTCGCCCGGGTGGCAATCGCCGCCGGACGGCCCGCGAAGATCATCAACATCGCCTCGCTGCTCTCCTTCCAGGGCGGCATCCGCGTGCCGTCCTACACGGCGGCCAAGAGCGGTCTTGCGGGTCTTACCAAACTGCTGGCGAACGAATGGGCGGCGCGCGGCATCAACGTCAACGCCATCGCCCCCGGCTATGTCGAGACGAACAACACTACCGCGCTGAGGGCGGATGCGGAGCGCAACGCCGATATCCTGAAGCGCATCCCCGCCGGCCGGTGGGCGCGGCCGGACGACATGGTCGGCGCCGCGATCTTCCTTGCGGCGCCGGCGGCAGATTATGTGCATGGCGCTATCCTGCCGGTCGACGGCGGATGGCTCGCCCGATGAGAGGTCACGATGCAACCCTATACACGTCCTGAAGATACCGTCTGGACCGAGGTCGCCCCCGGCAACCGCCGCGCGGTGCTGAGCCACCGTCCGGAAATGATGCTGGTGGCGTTCCGTTTCGATGAGGGCGCCGTCGGGGCGCCGCATTCCCATCCCCATACGCAGGTGAGCTATGTCGCCGAAGGCGCGTTCGACGTCACCATCGACGGCGTCACGACGCGTCTTTCCGCCGGAAGCAGCTTCATCGTCGCCCCGAACCTCGTTCACGGCGTGGTCGCGCTCGCCCCCGGTCTCCTGATCGACACGTTCACGCCGCGGCGCGACGACTTCCTCTAGCAAGGCTCCGCCGGAGCCCGAAGAAGCCAGCTGGGCGACGGACGGTCCGCGGGATCGCCCGTCGTTTCGCCGTGGGTTTCCGTTTTTTCCGATCGCCCTGCTTGCTTTCGTCCTCCATCTTGTATACTAGAATACATATGGTGCCTCGGGAGGGACCCGGAAGGCCCACAGGAGAGGATTATGATTCATTTCAGCAAGCTTCGCATCGTCGCCGGCGCCGCTGCCGGCCTGGCGCTCATGGCCTCGGCCGCCTTTGCGCAGGAGGTTCCCGCTGCCGGCGTGAGCGCGCGGATCGACGCGATCAAGGCCGCGGGCGAACTGCGCGCCGGCGTCCTGGCCAACCCGCCGTGGCTCGTGGAAGACACGACCGGCGCGGGCGAGCCCTGGCGCGGCCCGGCCTGGAGCCTGGCGCTCGCCTATGCCGAAAAGCTCGGCGTGAAGCTCGTGCCGGTCGCCGTTTCCCATGAGACGAAGGTGCCGGTTCTGGCCGCCAATCAGGTCGACATGACGATCTCGCCGCTGTCCATGACGAAGCAGCGCATGGAAGTCGTCGATTTCGTGACCTATTCGCGCACGTCGCTCTGCGTCTTCGGCAAGGCGTCCAACCCGAAGGTCGCCAATGCCAAGTCGGTCGACGATTTCGACAACCCCGATGTCACCATCGCCTATTTCACGGGCGGCGGCGAGGAGAACTGGGTGAAGGAGCGCTTCCCCAAGGCGACGCTGCGCGGCGTGACCAGCGCCGGCACGGCCGCTCCCGTCGAGGAGATCATGGCCGGCCGCGCGGATGTCGCGCCGATCAACCGCATTCCCTATGTCGCGCTGGCGCGCAAGGTGAAGGGCCTGGAGGCCCTGCCGCGCGAGAACAACTGCCAGGACAGCACCGAGGCCGTCAACGAGATCGGTCTCGCCGTCGACAAGAACCAGCCGGAATATGTCGAATGGCTGCGCGCGGTCGCCGAGAAGATGCTTCCCGATCTGCAGGCGCAAGAGGAAGCCGAAGTCGCCAAGATGTAAGCGGCGTCGGGCTGCGGCCGGCGAAAGCGCCGGCCGCGCTCCTTCTGGAGAAAGACCATGGAACTGAACCTTTCCGCAGTGCTGGATAGCTGGCGTTTTCTTCTCAGCGGGCTCGGGGTCACGCTCCTGCTCGCCGCCGGCGTGACCGTGCTCAGCACGGTGGCCGGCACGCTGCTCGCTCTCGGGCGGCTCTACGGCTCGCGCTGGCTGAGCGCCGTCATCGTCTTCTATATCGACTCGATGCGGGCGATCCCGGTCCTCGTGGTGCTGGTCTGGGTCTACTTCGCCCTGCCGATCGCGACGGGCCTCAACCTTCCGCCTTTCTGGTCCGCGCTGCTGTCGCTTTCCGCGCATCTTGCCGCCTATGTGGCGGAGGTCGTGCGCGCGGGCATCCAGTCGGTCCGCCCCGGCCAGGTGCGCGCCGGCATGGCGCTCGGCATGACCCGCGCCCAGATCCTGCGCAAGATCGTCATGCCGCAGGCGGTCGTGCGCATGCTGCCGGCCTTCGGCTCGCTCTTGTCGCTCGCCGTCAAGGACACGGCCATCGCGACGGTCATCGCCGTCCCCGAGCTGATGCGTCGCGCCGATGCGGTCGCCGGCCAGACCTACGCCCCGGTCGAGGTCTTCACCACGGTGATGATCCTCTATTTCATCGTCATCTTCCCGCTCACCCGAGGCATCGACATGATTTATCGCCGCATTTCCTTCCTGGGCCGGTCATGACGTTCGATTGGTCCATCATCTGGCAAAGCATGGGCGCGCTCTGGCACGGAGCCCTCATCACCATCGGTCTCACCGTGCTGACGATGGTGGTCGCCGTTCCCTGCGGCATCGTCGTCGCGCTCTTGCGGGAGTCCCGGCTGAAGCCGGTGGCCGCGGCCGCCACGGCCTATGTCGAGTTGATGCGGAACGTTCCCATCATCCTCGTCGTCTACTGGGCCTTCTACGTACTGCCCATCCTGACCGGCATCGGCTTCTCGCCGTTCATGACGGGGCTGGTCGCGCTCGTCCTCAACAACGCGGCCTATAATTCCGAAACCTTCCGCTCGGGTATCCGCTCGATCCGCAAGGGCCAGACGGAAGCGGGCCTTGCGCTCGGCATGAGCGAGGGCCAGGCCTTCCGCCAGATCGTCCTGCCGCAGGCCTGGCGCCGCGTGCTGCCGATCCTCGCCACCACCTGGGTCACGCTGTTCAAGGACACCTCGCTGGTCTCGGTGATTGCCGTCGGCGATCTCGCGCATACCGCGCTGCAGATCCGCTCGCAGTCCTTCCGGGTTATCGAAATGCTTACCGCGATGGCCGCGATCTACTGGCTGCTCGGCTATCCGCAGGCCAAGGTCGTGGACTGGATCCACCGCAAATACGGGGTCACCGAATGACTGAGACGCTCGCCAAACTCCCGCAGGGCTCCGCCCTTCCCGACGTGGTGATCGAATATCGCGACGTGCGCAAGCAATACGGCGATTTCGTCGCCCTTGCCGGGGTCGACCTCGAAGTGCGCCGCGGTCAGGTCGTCTGCCTGATCGGCCCGTCGGGTTCGGGTAAATCGACGCTGCTGCGCTGCACCAACGGGCTTGAGACCATGACCTCGGGCGAGGTCTATTTCGACGGCACGCCGTTGTCGAAGGACCCGCGCAAGACGCGGCTCATCCGCCAGCGCATGGGCATGGTGTTCCAGAATTTCGAGCTGTTCCCTCACAAGACCGCGCTCGGCAACATCATGATGGGGCCGATGACCGTCCTCGGCCTCAGCGAGGACAAGGCGCGGGCGCGGGCGGAGGCGCTGCTTGCCAAGGTCGGCCTTTCCGACAAGGCCGGCAACTACCCCGCCAACCTTTCCGGCGGGCAGCAGCAGCGCGTCGCCATCGCGCGCGCTCTTGCCATGGAGCCGGAAGTCATGCTTTTTGACGAGCCGACATCGGCACTCGACCCGGAAACGATCGGGGAGGTGCTGAACGTGATGAAGCGGCTGGCCGACGACGGGATGACCATGGTGGTGGTGACACATGAAATGACCTTTGCCCGGCGCGTGGCCGACCATGTGGTCGTCTTCGCGAACGGGCAGATCGTCGAGCAGGGGCCGCCGCAGCAGATCTTCGATGCGCCGCAGACCGCGCGCACGCGCGACTTCCTCAGCCATCTCGGGTGGGACGGATGACGGGCGCGCGGGCACAGACCCCGCCCGGCGCGCCTTCGAGCGTCGATGATATCCACGATATCATCCGCGACGAGATCATAACGCTGCGGCTGATGCCCGGCGCGAAGGTTTCGGAAAACGAACTGGGGCGGCGGTTCAACACCAGCCGCACGCCGGTCCGCGAGGCGCTGCTGCGGCTCGTCGACGAGGGGCTCGTCAAGGTCTGGCCGCAGCGCGGCACGCTGATCACGCCGATCTCGCTGCGGGCCGTGCGGCGCGCCCGCTTCGTGCGCGAGGCGATCGAGGTCGCCGTGTTCCGCAAGGCCGCGATCGACGGCCTCCCCGACGCCGTCCTCGCCCGGCTCGACGCGATCATGGCCGAGCAGGAGGCGGCGCGCGAGGACGCGATCCGCTTCACCGAGGCCGACGACGCCTTCCACCATGCCTTCGCCGACGGCATTTCCGTCGGCGACATCTGGGCGGTGCTGGAGCGCGAGAAAGCGCAGTTCGACCGGCTGCGCTTCCTCAGCCTTCCCAATGTCACGCCCGTGTCCGTGCTGATCGAGCAGCACGCGAAGATGATCGCCGCCGTCCGCGCCCGCGATCCGGAGGCCGCCGAACAGGCCGTGCGCCACCATCTTTCGGAAGTGCTGAAGGTGACGGAACAGCTTTCCGCCCGCTATCCGGATTTCATCATCAACGATATGTGACGACCGCGCCGATCCCGGCGCGGCGCCTCATCCGGCCTCCGCGAATATCGCCTTCTCAATGCCGAGCGACAGCATCCGGTCGAGCCTGAGGATCGTCGCCTCGGCGAATGCGCCATGGGAAAGCCGCTCGGGCAGGAAGCCCGGCAGCGCCGCAAGGGCGGAAAACACCGCGGCCGCATTGTCGGCCGGGGTGTTTGCAAGGGCGGCCACGAGTTCGCCTTCACGCGGATCGTTCAGCGCATGGTCGCCGTGGCCCAGCACGTAGCGCATCCAGGCCGCCGTCGCGAAGGCGAAGGGCGCGACGTCGTCGCCCCGCGCCAGCGCGTCGAGGGCGGGGGAGAAGATGCGTTGCGGCAGCTTCTGCGTGCCGTCCATGGCGATCTGCCGGGTCTCGTGGGCGATGGCGGGATTGGCGAAGCGGGCGCACAGCATGTCGGCATAGGCCGCAAGGTCCATGGCCATCGCCGGCAGGGTGGCGGCCGCGGCCGTCATGTGGCGGCGGACGAGCCCGGCGAGCGCGGCATCCGCCATGACGTCGCAGACATAGGTCCTGCCGCTGAGAAAGCCCGCATAGGCCAGCATCGAATGGCTGCCGTTCAGCATCCGGAGCTTCATCTTTTCATAGGGCGCGACATCCGGCACGAAGAGCGCGCCCGCCTCTTCCCAGGCGGGCCGGCCGGCGGGGAACGCGTCCTCGATCACCCATTGGCTGAAGGGCTCCGTCTCGATGGCGGCCGCGTCCTCGTAGCCGGTCAGCGCGGCGGCGTCGGCCCGCGTGCGCGCGGTCGCGGCTGGGGTGATGCGGTCCACCATCGTCGAGGGGAAGGCGACTTCCGCGGATATCCGGTCGGCAAGGGCTGGTCCGTGCGCGCGCCGGGCGAAATCGATGACCGCCGCCCGCAGGAGAGAACCGTTTTCCGGCAGGTTGTCGCAACTGAGGACCGCGAAGGGCGGCAGGCCGCCCGCAAAGCGGAGGGCGAGGCCCTGGACGATCAGGCCGAGGACACCCCGCGGGGATGCCGGAGACAGGAGGTCGGCGGCGACTGCCGGGTGGCTCTCGTCGCAGCCGCCGCTGCGCAAGAGGCCGTAACCCTTTTCGGTCACGGTGATGCTGACGATCCGGCAGCCGGCCTCCGTCAGGGCGGAAAGCACGCGTGGGCCGAGGTCGCTGCCGGCGATGACGCCGGCGATCGATCCGATGATGCGGGCGTCCGGCCTTTCGCCCCGCTCGATCAGCGTGTAGCGGCCGTCCTGCGGGTTGAGGGTGTTCGCCACGTCCTCGCCGCGCAGCGAGACGCCGAGGAGCCGCCAGTCGCCGCCGGCGGCCGCCATCGCGCCGTCGGTATAGGCAGCGATATGGGCGCGCGCGAAGGCGCCGAGGCCGAGATGGACGATGCCGGTCTTCCTGTCTTCGGGCGCATAGCCCGGCCAGCGCGCCGGATGGCCGGCGAGCGGCCCTGCCGTCGCGGAGAGCCTCATTGCGCCGCACCGCGCACGGTCGGGTGGGCGAGGGCGGTCATGATGCCGCGAAGCTCGGCCAGGCCCTTGAGACGGCCGATGGCCGGATAGCCCGGCTGTGCCCGCCGCTTGAGATCGTCGAGAATGTCCTGGCCGTGATCGGGCCGCATCGGGATTTCCCAGTCGGCGCGGCCGGCGGCCTTGCGCCGGCGCTCCTCGGCAAGGACCGCGTCGATCACCGCCACCATGTCCGTGCCGCCCTCCAGGTGCCCGGCCTCATGGAAGGAGCCGCCGAAATGCGGGGTTTCGCACAGGACGTTGCGCAGGTGGAGGAAATGCACGCGGCTGCCCAGCCGCTGCATCATGCCCGGCAGGTCGTTGTCGCGGCGCGCGCCCAGCGAACCGGTGCAGAGCGTGATGCCGCTCGCGGGGAGGTCGACCGCCTCCATGACGCGGCGGTAATGCGCCTCCGTCGACATGACGCGCGGCAGGCCAAGCAGCGGGAACGGCGGGTCGTCCGGGGGGCAGCAGAGCCGCATGCCGAGCTCCTGCGCCAGCGGCGCGACCTCGGCGCGGAAATCGACGAGGTGGCCG